>JBFLYA010000098.1 GCA_040757115.1 bacterium
AAGCAGTCCTGGTCCAAGTTCCTTATGCACCGCAACCGCAACATCAACTATGATTTTCCCGATTTCATTTTCATTCATCTTTGTGTCCTTTGCGTCTCTGTGTGAGTATTTTTATTATTCTAACGATAGAGCTCACCTGCCCAGCCCTTTTAGCAGATTTACTACCTAACAACGATTTAACGACTCGTAGACATATAATCTTTCTGCTTTAATGACTCAGCAAAAGGGCTGGGTCAGGTGCAGCGATTTGTTAGCACAACTAATCGTGCTTTTGTTTCATGCGGTCGATCAGCTTCCCGTTCTTCTGTTCGATCAGAAGAAGAGGGAACAGAATCTCCCGCCAGTCCTCAATGGTTCCATTGACACCAGCGACTTCCAATCCATCATCGGCGTACCATATCTCAAATTTCTGCTCACAGCATCCACACTTGAGCAGATACCGGGGAGTCTTCTTTCCTGTACCCTTCTTGTGGTACACCCGGATTTGCGGCTGGCTGAATCGGGATGTGTCGTAGAACCGATTGGTTCGTTTTGGGATTTGCTGCTTCATCATTTCATTATTACCTTCGGGCTAACGATAAAGTTCAGGTGCGGCGGGGAGAATTACCACAAAAGTTTGATAGCAAGATAAAACTTTGAGAGACCACAAAACTCTGACCACGGCACAGTCCCCCGCCGTCAACTGCAACGCAGGGTTAGACAAAAGCTTTGATTCGCTGTCTTTTCCTTTTCCTCTGCCTCACCGAATTATTGTGCATTCCACATTCAGGTCTGACCCCCAAAAATTTCTACTACGATAACAACATATTTCTTTAGTTCAACCCAAGATGTTGTCTGACTTGAGCAAGTGTAGAGGTCATCATTTCTTGGGAGCGTTTATCTAAAAATGCCATTAACTCTGCATTCTCCCTGATAAGTTGTATCTCTCGATCCATGTCATCCACTTCGGCTATTAAAAATTCTCGCCCCTCTGATGTTCGGACAATAAGGTTTTCATGACTGGCAATGGTGAGAACATCAGGAAAACTTAATTTCTCTCTTGATAATTCAATGGTTTTCATAAATGAAACTCCTTTCCTCGAAAGAATAGTTGATTATGAACTTTATAACCAACCGCTTTAATCTTCACAGTGAACGTATCTTCATCAACATCATAGAAAACTCGATATTCCCCAATCCGAAGTTCCCATCGTGAAAGATCATTGGGAACTAAGGCCTTGCGATTTTTGGTTTCTGTCGTTGGTTCCCATATTAACTGGTTTTCAATCGTATCAAGAATAGTCTTTTGCTCATGTTTTCTAAAATACCGCAAATCTTCTTCTGCTCTTACAGTAATTTTGATCTCAAACATTTGTCAATCCTGTATGCTATGGTTAATTTTTTCGTAGATTACCAAGAGGTTCTCATATTGTATTCTCAATTTTATCCAAGAAGATAAACATGTTTATGCTTCTGTGGATACGGTCACACACCTAACGATAAAGTTCAGGTGCGGCGGGGAGGATTGCCACAAAAGTTTGATAACAAGACAAAACTTTGATAAACCACAAAACTCTGACCACGGCACAGTCCCCCGCCGTCAACTGCAACGCAGGGTTAGACAAAAGCTTTGATTCGCTGTCTTTTCCTTTTTCTCTGCCTCACCGAATTATTGTGCATTCCACATTCACGGTTTGACCCTAAAATATCTCCTTTTTATTTTCTCACACAAAGCCACAAAGAACACAAAGGTTTATTGTTTTATTCAATTCCTTTGTGACTTTGTGTCTCTGTGTGATTATTTTTATTAGTCTAACCTTAGATTATACTGCCCATTATTATTTGTTACTGATAAGTTGTTTTTCCCAGTCAATTCGACCAGTAAATTGCATTACTACAAACAATGTTAAGATACAACAGATAGTTATTGCTAATCCTGTAAATCCTTCAAGAAAGAAAGCATACGAAAAAAGCACCAAATATACGAATTGTGAAAGACCTGTCTCTAAAAGAGCAAAGCGCACTCCTACTACAAGCCGCATGTAGGAGATTACCAAGAATATTGAAACTGCTGAGCAAATTACAAAAGCCAAGTGAATATCAATGTGATCTACTAAATATGCCAAAAGCAGGTGGAAACTAAAAAATGCCGCTGAAATGAAGAAATAATTCATTGGATGGATATTGATTTTCTTCACTACTGTAATTATGAAGATCAAAAATAAGAAGAGGAAAAGAGAAACTGGTGCAAAGAAACTGACTCTACTGACAAAGGGACCCGGATTCAACCTCTGGGGCATATCCATACCGATTTGAATACCCGAGATTAAATTAGAATATCGCCAGGTAAGTTCCCAACCTTTGTCTTTTCTCTCCTTTTTTGTTGGAGAAATGCTATTCTCTGGAAAATCAATCTTATCAAAGTTTGTTATCATTGTCAGCTTGAAATTTTGAATCTGGGAAACATCAGCTCCAAAAAGATACCACCACTCATCCATTCCCTGCGATTCATAAGTAATTTCGATCTTTTTTGCTTCGCCTGAACCAAAGTTTAATTTCTTCAATATTTTTCCTGAAGTTGGTTGAAGCTCTTTAATCTTTTTTCCATCAACAATAAAGCAAAAATTGTCATAGATACCTTCTTTAGTAGGAAAGGTATAGTCAAAGAAAATATCACGATTCTCTTTAGCAGTATTTATAATCTGATACTTCCCAGAGTATCCAATTTGATATGTCGAATACCAAAGCAATCCCTTTCTTCGGTGATCGAGTTTAAAATTTACTGTAATATCGCTACTCTCAAGGGTAATGGGATGATCTGTTGTTTCTACCTTTGTCTCTATAATTGTTTCAGTTCCCCGAGTCGTTTTAACCTTCTTCTCACTTCTTGTTTGGTAGTATACATAGGGTGCCTGCTGCGTTTGAATAGTTCCCCATAATTGTCCAACTGCTCCTTTTAGCTTTACATCCTGTCTGTGAGTCCGCAAGTTGGTAACATTACCTAAAATAATCCAGGCTATGCTTGTGCAGATAAAGATAAAGATAATCGCTTTAATATGTTTCCACATCTTGTATCCCTCCTTATATTCTCCGATTATTCAGATACTTTCTTTAGTAGCCTAACGATAAAGTTCAGGTGCGGCGGGAAGAATTACCACAAAAGTTTGATAGCAAGATAAAACTTTGAGAGACCACAAAACTCTGACCACGGCACAGTCCCCCGCCGTCAACTGCAACGCAGGGTTAGACAAAAACTCTGATTCGCTGTCTTTTCCTTTTCCTCTGCCTCACCGAATTATTGTGCATTCCACATTCACGGTTTGACCCTAATATCTCCCTATCTTTATTTATCCAAGAGGCTTCTTCATATCGCTACGTTTCTATGTGTCGTCTAACATATAGATTATACAGTTTTTCTCTACTTTATCTCATCTGAATCAAAAAGTCAAGTAAATGTTGACAAAAAATAATAAATTTTGTATAATTCTAACTGGCTAATCATACTTTTAGGATATTATCCAGAAAAGAGGATAACTCTGCATATTTAATATCATAAGGGATGTATTGTCCCAATATAGTTTAATCCCTCTTACCCTGATTCTACTTTCCTATCAGGTTAGGCTTTATCTATGTCTATAGTTTATCATATTCTTCTGGTTCAATGTTTGGGATGTGTGATAATGCTTCTTTAAACTTTTTCTTATTCGCCCTCCCTGCGCGTTCTTCCAGATAGTTTTGAGTAGCAAATGCAGATATTTTTTCTGCTGTTGCACTTGAGATAAACTGGTCTATTGAAATTCCTTCTTTTCTAACTATTTCCTCCACTTGCTGATACAATGAATCAGGCAGTCTTACACTAACCGCACTCATTATTCTAACCCTCCTATCTTCTCTAAAAACTCTTTTGGTGTTAATACTTGAATACCAAATTTTCCAATACCCTTAAAGTCTTTTTTATTATATGTGATAATGTATTCGCTTTGAGATTCAATGGCTAATTCTAATACCATATCATCTTTTATATCTTTTAAGTAAGGTCTCCACAAGAAGAATATTTTACACTTGTTGGAGATATTACAAATCATATCTATAATTGCATCAATTTGCTCATTAGTTAATTTAGTTTCCCTTTTTGCTACACTTTCATATTCAAAAATCAAGGGAGTAGAGATATTTTGTTCAAACTTATCTCTGCTGATTTCAAAAAGTAGCTTATACGACGCTCCTCGTTTGGAAAGTAAAGCCGCTACAAATACATTTGTATCTATGACTACTTTGTGCTTGTAATGTTTCATAATGATATTATAAATGATATTATTCCACTTGTTAATCTACTTATCTGAGTTTATAAAGTTTTATTTTAGCCCCTAACGATAGAGCTCACCTGCTGCGGGGCGGATTACCACCAAACTTTGTAAACAAGATAAAAGCTTGAGATACCACAAAACTCTAATTACGGCACAGCCCCCCGCAGTCAGGTGCAGTGAATGGTTAGGTTTTCTTACTTTCTAAGTATAAAGTATCAGGACATAAATCTTGCCCATTCTTCCATTGAATACTGCCCAAAAATGGTTTAACAGAGTTAAATAAGTTAGCATTCGTTAATTCTTTAAATATCCCTTTGTCTAAATATGGCTTCACATCAAATACCTTAACTTCATCATTGGTAAAAGTTAAGGTTAATGTATAGTTAGAATTCGGTTTAACATCTTTAATTCTTGGATTCATGCTAATCACCCCTATTTTAGTGGATCTATCTTGAAGACATTCTCGCCACTACTGGCAAGTTCCCAATCAGCCATCAATTCTTCTTTATGTATTTCAAGCCATGCCTGAACCAGTTTCATCTTGCTTGATTTAATCTTGCCTTCTAACACTTTACCATCTGGAATTGAAAGAATAGTTTCTTGAGCCTGATACTTGACATGAACATGAGGCATCTGATGTTTTCTTTTGTCGAAATAATACATCGAGATAATGATACCATAAAACATTGCAATTACTGCCATCTTTTACCTCCTTTTGCTTAATTTCTCTCTGAACCTAACGATAAAGTTCAGCGGCGGCGGGGAGGATTGCCACAAAAGTTTGATAGCAAGATAAAACCTTGAGAGACCACAAAACTTTGACCACGGCACAGCCCCCCGCCGTCAACTGCAACGCAGGGTTAGACAAAAGCTTTGATTCGCTGCCTTTTCCTTTTCCTCTGCCTCACCGAATTATTGTGCATTCCACATTCACGGTTTGACCGTAATATCTCCCCCAATTCAAGATGCGACCCTCTATTGCCCTCCTACTCTATTGCCCTATTGCCCCGACCTTACTATTGCCCCCTTGAAGTCAGTTGTTGCAACACTGAAAATGCTCGTTGTGCATCATTGTCATTTGGGTTTTTCTCAAGAATATCTTTTGCGAGAAGCAACCCATCTTCAATTTTCCCTTGACCTGCGAGTGCCAATGCAAGGAACAATGATACATTTTTGTCATTTCCATATTTAGATAAATACTCTTGACACAGAGATTCGCATTTTGAATACTTCTTTTTGTTAATACTTTCTGCGATTAGAGAGGGTATGACTTTTTTCGCATATTCTGTCTCTTTTGCCTCTAGCTCTTCCAGATCCGCATCGGTTATTCCAAATGGTGCGAGCTTTTCCTCATCCAGATTCTCGCGAGCTATCATTGCGCCAAGTGTAAATAGATTGACATATTTGAGAAAATTGCCCAAGCTGTCCGGCTGTATGACGCCTATAATTGTCAAGGAAGAGCTCAATAGAAAAACTAAAACCACCAAACAGGGGTATTCCTTCAATAACTGCTAAACAGAGCAATTTAAAGCAGCAGTCGGGGAGCCTTCTCTTGTTAACAAAATCCCAAATTATGGGGAGAAAAATCCATATTAGAAAATAAGGTGTTACCGAGAAAAAGAGCTTGCCTGCTGTTGCCCAAGAACTTAACAATCCAATTCCATCTTCTAAAGGCAAGAACGGAACTAACCTCGCAGTATGAAAAGAAAGGAATGAGTCAGCTCTTTTGAAAAACTGCCAGCCGAAAAACCCGAAAATTTGAACCAAAGTGGTTAACCCCAATGCAAACACAAAAAGTTTTGCAACTATTCCCACAGTAAGTAAGATCGGCTCAAAAAATTTCCACCTACTAAATGCAGACATGAAAAGGAAGATCGGTCGAAAAAATTTCTTCATAATCTTCTCCTATTTGCCTTGGCGCCTAACGATAAAGTTCAGGTGCAGCGGGGAGAATTACCACAAAAGTTTGATAGCAAGATAAAACTTTGACAGGCCACAAAACTCTGACCACGGCACAGTCCCCCGGCGTCAACTGCAACGCAAGGTTAGACAAAAGCTCTGATTCGCTGTCTTTTCCTTTTCCTCTGCCTCACCGAATTATTGTGCATTCCACATTCACGGTTTGCCCCTCATATCTCCCCTCTTTTGTTATTATTTAGCTGGAGTTCTAAGTTCAAATTCCCCTCCAAATCCAGAAGCATCTTTTCAAATACTGGTCTAATTGGTGGCAACTCCTCTTTGACTGCTCTCCAAACTAAATCTGTTTTAACCCCAAAATATTCATGGATGAGTTTATCTCTCATACCTGCGATATCCCGCCAGGGAATCTCTGGATATTTCTTTTTTGTTTCATTCGGTATGTTTTTGACTGCTTCGCCAATAATTTCTAAAGCCCTTATAACAGCAAAATTTGTTTTATCATCGCATAGGAATTCCTCATAAGGCATATTCCAGGTGAAACTTTCTGCTTTATTTATTGCTTCAATTATATCTTGAATATAATCACCAATTTCCCTTTTCATAGATACACTACTTCCTCTAATATATGCTTTCCTATCTTTGGCTTAAGGGAAGACCTCATTACTAAATCAACCTTTATTCTTAAAAGGTCACTTAAATAGTTTTCTAAATTTATAAATCTTAAAAGTCCAATCTTTGCATCATCATCAAAATCAACAAGAATATCCAAATCGCTTTTTTTTTGGTTTTCCCCTCTAACATAAGAGCCAAACATTCCTATTTGATTAACATTGTATCTTTTTTTTAATTCCCATTTATTATCTCTTAATATCTGCTCAATCTCTTCTATTTTTTTCATCTGCTCCCTCCTCAAATTTTCGACGGTATTGTCAAAAGTTTCGGGTTGACTTTTCCTAAAAGATATGAGGGCATATCTTTTCATAAACATCTTTATGCTTCTGTAGATGCGGTTACACGCCTAACGATTGAGCTCACCTGCTGCGGGGAGGACTACCACTAACCTTTGTAAACAAGATAAAAGCTTGAGATACCACAAAACTCTAATTCCGGCACAGCCCCCCGCAGTCCACTTCCGGGTAGAATCAGCGGTTACCCAACCAATCCCAGAGCTTCGGATTTAACTTGACACGAGCAACGATTGGTTAGGATTAATATACTTCATCGTGTGTTCCAATCTCAAGCAAAAGAATATCGTCTTCATCTTGCTCTTTACTCTTTACAAAATCAAATACTATTCGCAGGTCGTATCCAACGCTACATGCCCAGGAGCCCAATAGTTTACCTTTAAGTTTATGAGTCTCCAATTGCGGAGTAAAAGGATCTTTGGTCAAAAGTTCCACGGCTTCTTTAATATCTTGCTTAAGAATTGGATGCTTTTTGATAGTTCGTTTGAATGCCCTTATAAAGGTTTTGCCCCAAATGAGTGTTCTCATTCGAAAAGCTCCTTCATCAGGTCATCTACACTACCACTTTTTACTTCTCCTCTAGCATATTCTTCTCTTGCTTCCCTGATGTTCTTTGCAAGTAACTCTCGTCTCTGGTCTATTAACCTATGCCGAATAATATCAATGAGGTTTTCCTGCTGATATTCAGGTAACGATTCTACAACATCTAAAGCCTCTTGTAAAATTGTAGCACTTTGACTGGACATTTAAAATACCCCCTTTCTTCTTGAAAAGCCTAACAATAAATAGGGGAAATGTCCCCCTATTTCCGTAAGCATGATTACCCATTGAGATACTGCAAAACTTTCAATCACGGCACAGTCCCCCGCCGTCCGCTGCAACGATTTGTTAGCTTTTATGCAACTATTTCATGGACAGAGTTCTATTGTGGATTTTGCATTTATAAGAACCATATCTCCTTTTCCTTTCAAGACACCATTTTCATTAATATATTCAACTTTTCCGACAAAAGCTTT
The DNA here is from genome assembly GCA_040757115.1 of bacterium. NCBI lineage: Bacteria > bacterium. The sequence continues at coordinate 8,188 of JBFLYA010000098.1, forward strand.
GGTTGGATATAACTTAGCTTTAAGGGTCTCCTTTGAAGTTGAAATTATTCTATACTGGGCTTCTGGATCAAAGGTATTCTTTCTTACAGGTAGAATTAACTTAATCCCTCCATCTTTAAGTTCTAACACATCGCCATCTAAAGTACTCCGCAAAACTTCAATGGGAGGTTCAAGGGTTACTCTTCCCTCTTGATCTATTATATTTCTTATCTTGTTAACATAAATTTGAGCATTTAGGCTGTCTTTTTCCTTTTTAAAAAAAGCAACCTCGCCTATCCAATTTTCCCCTGCCCATTGCCATTCGTATCTCTCTCCAACTTTAGGCACGGGTAAATAGGAAAAGTATTTGGAGGAAAAGATTGACAAGACAATGATTGAGGCTACTAATAACAAAAAGAAAATAGAAGCATATGCAATCTTTGTCCACTTTCCTTGCTTTATGTTTCCTATTATTTGCCATAACAAACTCCCCATTGCTGGAAAAACACCAATTATGGCGGCAATGATTATTGGGTCCATTTTCATTTCTACCCCCTTTAATTTATTTAAAGTAATAAGTAAAATTTAGAATTGCTTCAGAGCTTTCAGCAGTATTTTTTCCATAAAAAGTATAACCATATCCTAATTCGAAAGAGAATCCCTGATTTGCTCTGGTTGCTCCAAATGAACCTATATTAATAAGGAAAATCTATTTAGAATATTCTTCGTATTTCTTTTTAATAACTTCTTTTTCGGTAGGGTCTTTTGTTGAACTTGAAGTAACTTTGACCCCATCTAATATAGCTCTTAAAAAAACTTTGTTTGGTACTTTTAACGGTAATTCTAAATTCATCTCAGCAAAATAAGGTATTTTATCTACAAATTCCCTCGCTCTTATTCTGTAGCCAATTTCTGCACCAATACTATGGAGCAATTTATCAGTATTATCGGGACTATCGGGTGATTTGTTAAATTTTTTCCCTATTAACAAACGAGTTTCAGTTTCTCTTTCTCCATCACCAAGAGATGGTGACTTGTTCTCATCGTAACCACTTGGAAATTTTTCTCTAAGTAATATACTTATTGTAGGATAGTATTTATCTTGATAATCATCTTCATTTAAAACTCTATATTTCAATCCTACAAAAATATCCTCAATATGTTTATTTTTAAAGGTATCAAACTCATTTTCAAATTTTGCCCATTTGTAGGGAATAGAAAATGATAAATTTATATTATCTAATACCCCATATTCCATTTTAAATTCTGTTCTCTGTTCATCGTACTTACCACCAAAAGGAATTTCTTCTTTCTTGCCGTTATTATCAAAGTTTTTATCTGACCAATAATATTTATAATACATTTCAGTGAAAATATCACTTTTTCCGATAGTCCACGCACCAGCGAATATATTCTTTGGTAAATATATAATTGAAAATAGAATTAATAGCTGAGTAATTGTCTTTATATGCATAGCTCTATCCCCACCAATATTTATTAAAGCTAACGACAAAGTTCAGGTGCGGCGGGAAGAATTACCACAAAAGTTTGATAGCAAGATAAAACTTTGAGAGACCACAAAACTCTGACCACGGCACAGTCCCCCGCCGTCAACTGCAACGCAGGGTTAGACAAAAGCTCTGATTCGCTGTCTTTTCCTTTTCCTCTGCCTCACCAAATTATTGTGCATTCCACATTCACGGTTTGACCCTACTATCTCCCCCTAACCTATCTTATTTCCATAAATTCTTACGGTCTAACTCTAACTCTTTCCTCACTCCTTCTCTGAATTAAGTCATGTTCCAGCATCCTGGTAGCGTTGCGTATCTTTTCTCTCAACCAGGTATTGATTAACGACTCAGATGAAACTTTCTTTATTTTTGCTATTTCAGTAAGATTAGCCACAATATCTTCTTCAAGAGCAACCAAATACTTTCTCCTTTTGATATTTACATCAAAATGGGCTTCTGGCATTTGTTCCCAATAATTCCCCATGTCATGAATATCAAAGAAGTCAATAAGTTCATCTATAGATCTTGAAGGTGGTAGAGTTTTTAATTTATTTTTTACCATATTGTTTCCTCTCTTTCTTTTTCATATTTCTGGCACTCAAGATGAGTGTTTCTCTCGTCTTTTTGTAGATAAAGAGTACGGATAGGTATCTTCCACTATTAGTTTGTCCCAAAGCCAGATAAACATCTTCGCCTTTTCGCTCACCTTTTTCAACAAAACGGAATTTTGGTTTATTATTTAACACCTCTTCAACTTCATTGGGAGTAACATTGGGTTTAACTGCCAGTTTATCAACAATGTTTCTGAGCCAAATAATATCTTCTATCTTCATCCGTTTTTTATATCCTCTTTTCATTCAGCATGTTATATCTATTATTCACAGGTAGGCTAACGATAAAGTTCAGGTGCGGTGGGGAGAATTACCACAAAAGTTTGATAGCAAGATAAAACTTTGAGAGACCACAAAACTCTGACCACGGCACAGTCCCCCGCCGTCAACTGCAACGCAGGGTTAGACAAAAGCTCTGATTCGCTGTCTTTTCCTTTTCCTCTGCCTCACCGAATTATTGTGCATTCCACATTCACAGTTGCTCCTAATATCTCCCCTGAGTTCATCGGCGGCGGGGAGAATTACCACCAAACTTTGTAAGCGAGACAAAACTTTAATAAAACACAAACATTTAAAAAGCAGTTAACCCCCCGCCGTCCGCTGCAACGATTAGTTAGGAAAAAATTCACACATACTTAATTCTGCTTTCGAGGTCTGAACCAGATATTGGTCCCAACGCCAAAACTCAGCGGTGGGCTACTACCCGTCCGCTGGAATGTTTTGTTAGAAGCTGTGTCGCTTTCGTTAAATCAAGTAAAGACCTCAATGCCTTATTTACGGCATCTGAATCTGCAAATGATTTAGCAATATCCGGCTCAAGCATTACGATATTAGCTCCTTCTGATAGAAGACGTTTGTAATACTTGCCACGAATAGCTTTTGAATAATCAAAATCATATTCGGGGCGTAACTCATCACTACTTTTTTTTTCTTTAATTTTCATGTCTTTTCCTTTCATGTGCGGTTGCAGTCCGCGCATTTATTATCCATATTATTTTTCCCCTCTCGGTATGTGATACTACAAGTAGACGACTACCAGAAGAGTAACCAACAGTTATTAATCTTTCCTCGTCATTCGAATGATCTGGATCATCAAAAGTTGCTGATAAAGGATTATAAAATACCGTCATAGCTTCTTCAAATGGCACCTTGTGTTTTTTGATGTTCTTTTTTGCTTTTTCCTTGTCCCATTCAAATTGCATGTAATTAATTTATCCTATTTTTTACGCCATTTTTCCAAAACTCTTTTTTCGTATAAAACATTCCCTACTTATATCACTTTATATTATACAGCATAAAAATTTATATGTCAATCAAAAAATCCTCTGCACTATTCATACCACTAACGGCAAAACTTACCGGCATGCGGTGTTTTGTGCGTCCAGTGGAACGCAGTGTTAGGGCATATTACAGTCAGTAAACCCCTTGGAATCATAGCAATTCAAACCATGTTTTGATTTTCTGTGCCATTAACTTACGTCGCTCTTCAAGGAAATCATCGTAGGGTGGAATTGTGCCGTCCAATAAAGACTCAGGTAGGCAGCTTGCCTTCAGGTTGGCCTTCATCTCTTCAAAGTTAGTGATACCGCCATATTTTTTCTTTCCACCGCGACACTGTTCAGCCAGTTCCTCAAAGTATGTTTCCGGTGGGTTATCGCCGATGGCGATATTGATTTCACTCTGCGCAAGTACAAAGTTAGCGATTTGATTATAACGTCCTCGCGAAAGTCCCTGCTTTTTTAAATAGTTCCTGGGATAGATGTGGTGTACGTCGCTACGGTTGAGCAGCAGGTCGAGCACAGTAATATCACGAGACAAAAAACCTTTATCGCCGAGTTTTACCTGCGCTGCTTGAAAACATAGGAAGTAAGGACTGTTTGATGAGGATGTGTCCATAATTTGAGGAAGCATTCCTGTCCAGAAGCTGTCTGGGAGCTCATTCTCAACGACAGAAGCAGCATAAGTCGTCAGCCCGCGATTTTCAATTTGGCGTATATCAAAATCAAAGGCTGTCTCAGGACTAGCGGCATAACGTCCGCGTAGTAGTGACATGGCATACCATCGCCGCACCAAACGTTCAAGATCAGCTGCAGGGATGCCTTCCGTCCGACCACGCAGGTAAAGTATATACGCAAAGTTGACGGCATTACGTCCTCCAATCAAATCACTGGTCACGAATCCCGCTGAACGCAAGATCATCGTGATACGATCGAAGTGGGTTTTGTTGACAAACGAGAGAATACCCTTTTTTAGTTTTCCGAATGACGCCTCAACAATTGACTCTTCAAATTGTTTAGTCTCGAAGTTACGGCCTGATAGTAGCGCTACCAAATCCTGGAGCTTTCCTCTGCCAAATTCAGACGTAAAAGCCACACGCAACATATCGGTGTAAGTTGGATCGTATATGTCGTCGTTGACATCTTTGAGCCAGCGCATTTGTGGCAGGAATTCAGAATCCGCAAACGCTTTATCGTTCTTTTCAATGTTTGACAAGAATTCTGGTGCGACAGCCAAATGGCAGAAATAGTCGATTGCCTTGCGCAAAAGGTTTCCGCCGTAAATCTCGTTGACGGCAATTTTTGACATAGCAAAGTCGGCTTGCGAAAGCTCTGCACCTGCTGAGGTTACGCGGATAAATATTTCTGTGACGGTTTCAATATCAAGATCTTCGGCAAGATCGATTACGCCGACGTGGTTGTTGATGATCTTGCGAAGCTTCTCGATGCTGGCAAAAATAGCATCCTGTGATACGCCAGGATTGGCAGCGCAGTAATTACCAACAAGTTGGAACAGGCTGGTAGAGGGTGCAAATACATCCGCCACATCGTGAATCCACGATGCGTCTTTGCGTATAGCCGGATTTGCGACTTCAAACCGTTCTTCTTGCGGATGAAAAGCAATACGGATTTGGACGGTTTCGTAATCTTTAGTTAGAACATCGCGGCCTAACAATGCCGCCATGAGTGCCGTTACTCGTTGTTGACCATCAATAAGGATGCGCTTCCCAATGGATGATGTGCCATCCTTAAGTTTTACAGTCGGATTTCGCCAGGCTATCAAATACCCAACAGGGTATCCTTGATAAAGTGAATCGAGGAGGTTGCGAACTTTTGTTGCCTCCCACACAAATGGCCGCTGGATCTCTGGGATCGCGATTTCCCCAGACTTGACCCATGTAAGCAGAGTTTCGATTGGATGGGGAGTTACCGAATAGCGTTGTGTACTCAATTCAATAATCCTCCTTTTTGTGGTAAGTAGATGGTTGAAGCCCCTAACGATAAAGTTCAGGTGCGGCGGGGAGGATTACCACAAAAGTTTGATAGCAAGATAAAACTTTGAGAGACCACAAAACTCTGACCACGGCACAGTCCCCCGCCGTCAACTGCAACGCAGGGTTAGACAAAAGCTTTGATTCGCTGTCTTTTCCTTTTCCTCTGCCTCACCGAATTATTGTGCATTCCACATTCACGGTTGACCCTAAAATATCTCCTTTTTATTTTCTCACACAAAGCCACAAAGAACACAAAGGTTTATTGTTTTATTCAATTCCTTTGTGACTTTGTGTCTCTGTGTGATTATTTATTTCTCCATTGACTAT
>JBFLYA010000099.1 GCA_040757115.1 bacterium
TAGAAATTGATTGTGGAAAACAACAAATTTCCATAAATTTCTATTAGTTTCTATTAATTTCAATTTTTTTAATAATATCTCCCTATCTCCTTAATCTCCACATCTCCTTTTGTTACACCACCTGAACACTTACTAATATTTAATATTTATTTGTTGTCTCCCCCAAATCCTATTTTGCAGAACCCTATGTTCCTATTTAACAATACCCTCAAGAGCCAAAAAATTCCTGGAATCTCTGGTAAGAAAGAGTTTCTTTCCCTATCAATCTTTCTATATTCTTTTTAATATAATCAGTATCAATAGTTGTTTGAATCTCTTTTATTCCGGCAATGTCTTTTCTATCATATTCTCTATCAGAGAGAAGTTTCAAAATGATTACATCTTCACAAGTAGCAAATCTTATCTCTTTATCATATAAAGAAAAACACCTTGCCCTTCTTATTACCTCTCTAAAATAAGGAAGAACTGGGAGAATGATATCTATCCTTACATCTTTATAATAAACTTCAGAGAGATAGCCTTGGGTTAGTTCCTTCAAAAGATGGTCTTTATCAAAACTAAATCCACTTTTTTTCAAACTTTCTAAGAATTTAGGTATCTTTATCTTTTCTATCTCTATTAGTACATCTATATCGTATGTGGCACGAGGTAAGCTATATATCCCTGAAGCTAAAGCGCCTATAATAACATACCCAATAGATTCATCTTCCAAAACAGAGATAAATTTTATCAATCCTTCTTCAAATACATTTTTCATTTCTTTGTCCGCTGGTTATTTATAAAGGCTTGGAAAGATTTTTTCTTTTCTTCCTTTTCTTTTTGGTAGAGCCTTAGTTTTTTATCTTTTTCTTTTATCTCCAGGAGACTATTAGATACCGAATAGAGTTCAATGATTGATTTAAGCTTCTGGCAAGGAGGTATTCTCTTTATCTCCTCTATTTCCTCTTTTCTCTTTTTGTGAAATATATCTTTCAAATCAGTGATTTCTTTCATCTTTTTATCTATTATTTTCCTAAAATTAGTAGTCAGTAGAGAGTAGTTAGTAGGTTGGTAGCTGCAGTTTTATCCTCCTGAAGAACAACCCCCAACTAACCCTATCGGTCTAATCAAATGCCTTTTCAACCACCTCTCTACCTCTTTCATCCCCAACGCCAGACCCAATATCTCGGTAAAATAAAAGATAGGCATATTTGTTCCATCCTGGCGCATTTCAAGGTTTGTTTGACACAACGGGCAGGCAGTAACAATACATTCTGCACCCGCCTGTTTTGCCATACTAACAAGTTTCCCCACCAATTCAACTACCACTGGAGATTGCGATAAAGATAATCCTGCCCCACAACAGTCTGTTTTATATGACCAGGAAACCACATCACAGCCGCAAGCATCAAGGATTTTATCCATAGATTGTGGCTGTTCTACAGAATCAAATCCATCCTTTTGTGGTGGTCTGGTTATCAAACAGCCGTAATAAGGAGCAACCTTTAACCCGGACAAAGGTTTTTTTACCATTTTAGCAATTTGTCCTACTTCCTGATAGAGCACATCTAACAAATGCCTGACCTTAAGTTCACTGGAAAGTGGAACTCCCTCTTTTTGTTCCAACCTTTGAATGTCCCCCGCTGGCGGGGGTAAGGGGGTGGAATATCGTGCGATACCAACTATTTGTTCCAACCTTTGTCTTTTCTCACCATCCTCTCTTAATTCCTTATCCGCCTGTTTGAGATTGCTATAACAGGCTGAACAAGGGACAGCTATATCCAGACCTGCATTTTGAGCCAGCAGGATATTGCGACTACTCAGGTCTGTAGATAAGTTATGATTCAAGCTATGCGCCGCACTGGCTCCACAACAATTCCAGTCAGGAATATCTATCAATTCTATATCCAATTTATGACACACTGCTCGTGTTGACTCATCATATTCCTTGCCTGTAGAATGAAGTGAACAACCGGGATAATACGAAAATTTCATTTTATTTACACCTCTTAAACATTTGCTTCACAGCCTTTCTGCCTTTAATAATCTCTGGGAATATACTTAACTTACCCTTAATAAACATATCCCGTCCCAGTTGCATATCCTGGAACAGGTTGGCACTTCTTAGCTTGTAGAGCCCAATCAATTCTACCTCGTGTGTCCTGCCCCATCTTTTAACACTATCAAGGAATAGTTGATGGAACATAGTCACATTTGGTTGTTTGCTGGGTATTTTTTCTTTTATGGCTATTTCTCGAAGGGTATCCATCACTCTGGGAATATCAATTTGCATCGGGCATCTGGTAAGACAGGTTTGACATCCAACACATAACCAAATGACAGAAGAGCAAAGCACTCTATTTTTGTCTCCCATCTGAATCATTCGGTTAATCTGATTAGGTTTGTAGTCCATCCAGGAGGCGATGGGACAACCGGATGAGCACTTCAAACATTGAAGACATTTATTTACATTTTGATTACTTTTTTCTCTTATTTGTAACTCTAAATTCATCATCTAAATTCCTTTTTGTGAAATTATTATATCAGAATAAAGTAGTTATGTCAAGAAGAAAACAAACGAATCATATTGACCCATTACGATTTCTACCATTTTTTCCCTTGATTATATAGGAAAGTATAACATACCACGAATTTCACGAATTGGACGAATAAAAATGTGTCTAATTGTCTGGTAGTCTATGTAACACAGACACCAGACTACCTGAATGGTTACATTATTCTAATAATTAGTATTCATTCGTAAAATTCGTTTAATTCGTGGTAACTTTTCCTTGACTTTTTTCCTGATTTTTGTTATCATTCGAGTTGTTATGGATAAAGAAGTAGCAAGAAAACCAATTAAAATATTTGCTTTAGCATCATTTTTAAATGATTTAGGTTCTGATATGATTTATCCCATCTGGCCATTATTTGTCACCTCTGTCTTAGGAGCCAATATGGCTGTTCTTGGTTTCATCGACGGACTGGGTGAGGCTATCGTTTCCATATCACAAGCCGCCTCTGGTTACATCTCTGACAAAATGAGAAAAAGGAAGGTTTTTATCTGGGTAGGTTATTTGTGTGGTTCGGTATCAAGGGTTGGTTACGCTCTATCAACTACCTGGCAGTATTTAATTCCATTCAGGATTTTAGATAGAGCAGGCAAAATAAGAGCCGCTCCAAGAGATGCTATTGTGGCTGATATTTCTACAAACGAAAATAGAGGCAGAAACTTTGGATTAATCAGAGCGATGGATAATTTGGGGGCGGTATGTGGGATTATAGTTTGTATCTTATTTGTTGAATTATTAGGATATAGAAATTTATTTTTAATAGCCGCTATACCATCAACTATTAGTAGTTTGTTAATTTTTGCTTTAATAAAAGAAAAAACAGCAACTGGTAATATCTACAAGGGATTTTCTCTGAAAAACTTAGATAAAAACTTTAAATTATTTCTCCTCTTAAGCTCTTTTTTTGCTCTGGGTTCTTTTAGTTACTCTTTTTTACTGGTATATGCAAAGGAATTGGGTTTTCAGGTAACATTTATCCCGGTTCTGTATTTGGTATTTACTCTGACTGCTTCTATTTCTTCTTTACCTTTTGGGAAACTTTCTGATAAGATAGGTAGAAAACAAGTCCTGCTGTTATCTTATATTTGTTGGGGATTAGTTGCCTATAGTTTTATCTTTATTCAAATCTATTGGGTAATCATTTTGACATTCGTTTTATACGGTTTGCACAAAGGGATGTTAGAACCTGTTCAAAGAACATTAGTCAGTGAACTAACCCCGGTAGAATACAGAGCAAGCGGTTTGGGTCTATTTCAGATGGTTGTAGGTTTGTGTGCCTTGCCATCTTCTCTGATTGCAGGGATACTCTGGGACAGAATTAATATATTTATGCCATTTTATTTTTCCTTGAGCCTAACCATTTTGTCAATTATTATGCTAATGTTTGTGAGGGAGAAACGGTTATGACCTTACGGTTCGCAAAGGACAAAGTATCGTAACTGTTCACCGCAGAGACACAGAGACGCAGAGAAAAAATTAAAATTTATTGGTAATTATTCAGCCACAGATGGACACGGATGAGTAAGCGTTCAGGTCATTGCAAAATATCTAATAATAATGTAAAATGGGCAATGTAAAATGAAAAATGTAAAATGAGAGGATGGATGAAATAAAAGGTGATGATATGACTGAAAGCTTGCTTGAAGGTAATAGATCGGGCACAATTGCTTCCACAGGCTCGGTTACAAAATATACTTGATCAGGCTGAAGAATTATGCAAGATGATTGGGAAATCAATTCTTACTGCCAGAACACAGAATTGACTTTTAAATTTTTAATTGCTCATTTTACATTTTACAGTTATTTTTTTAAGTAGCTGAACGCTTACACGGATAAAACACTGAAAATTCATAATCTGTGTCCGTTTTCCGTGTCCGTAATCAGGCTGAAGGTTTTTCCTCCTGTTGTCCTCTGTCCTCTGTCCTCTGCCCTCTGCCTTCTGCCCTCTGCCCTCTGCCCTCTGCCTTCTGCCCTCTGTACTTATCCGTGCTAATCCGTGTTAATCAGTGGCTGAATAGATACTATTCCAGAGGTTCATGAATTTTCCGAATGCCTCCAAACGAATTTAATTCACTTGACAAAATGAGGAGTAAATGGTATTATTGAGTTCAACATTTTAATAGAAAATGGAGAAGAAAATGACAGGTCAATTTTTAGACGAGAAAAAAAAGATATTAACAAATGGCTCACGAAAACTTGGTTTTCTTGAAGTTAATGAGAATGAAACAAAGGCATATTTTACCTTTTTCCCGCCAGAAAATGGTAAAGTAGTTAACCCTGAAGAAATAATTTCATCTTTACACGAGGAAGGTATTTTAGATATAGATATGGATATTATTCGGCGGACAATTATAGAAAACCAATTTAATCAGAGAATACTTATTGCTACAGGAATACCACCAACTAATGGTGAAAGTGCATACTTTTTATATCAATTTGGCGCCGAAGGAGAATGTCCAACGATAGAAGTCATTCCAGGTCAAATTTTAGCCGTAAAAGTTCCATGCGGTTATGGAATTCCAGGAACAACCGTTACTGGAGAAAAGGTTCCTCCTTTAATGGGAGAAGATATTGAGATTATTCCAGGTAATAATACGGCTATTTCTCCAGATGGACTAAAAGTTTATGCGACTGGATTTGGAAATGTGATGTGGACAGGAAATAAAGTTGAGGTGGAAAGGATATTTGAAATCCCCAATGATGCAAAGGAAAATATTGATTTTCAAGGCAGTGTCTTAATCGGTGGTAATGTTCATAATGGGGTTGAAATAAAGGCAACTGGTAATGTGAATGTTAAAGGAGAGGTTCTACCACAAGCCCAAATAAAAGCAGGTAAAGATATTATTGCTAGAGCAATCAAAGGCGCTATTTTAGAGGCTAAAGGAAATGTAGTCAGTGAAGAGATTATTGATGGGCAAATCACGGCTCAAAATGTCCTCCTGAAAGATAAAGGAATTCTTTGTGGTGGAAAGATTAAGGCTAATTCTTTGATTGAAGCAAAAATAATTGGTAATGAAAATAATCTCCCAACAACACTTATAGTTGATGAAGATGGTAAGGTTTCGGCATCTTCTTTTATCTACCCGGAAACTAAAATTACTATTGGGAAAATAACCATAAAGATAAAAAAAGAAGTCAAAGAGGTCTTATATTACAAACTTAGAGATTCTGTTGTTCAATCCAGATATAAACCTGCTGAAATAAGAAAAGAACAAGGAACGCAAATATTGGAATCTCAGATATATTCATCCACAATACCTCCATCAGTAGTTATTAAAGCCACCTCTTTATCAGAGGCAAAAGAAATAGGTGCTGAACTCCTGAATTTACCTCCTTCAGAGGTAGATTGTCAGATAGGAATAGCGGACGAGGATATTTCTTTAATGCGGGTTTTTCAACTGGGTATTAAAGGACCGTGGGAAGAAGGATGGAAAAAAAGGGTAAAAGAAGAAATTTCGCGTGCCAGAATAGATAACATTGATGGAATGTTTGAATTCTTCAACACGGATAGCGGTTTATATTTATCTATACTTTCCCCTAAAGGAAGTGGAAAAGAAGTTACTTTAGAAGAAATTTTGATGTATGCAGCAACCAAAGGCTTTGTGAATGTTAATAAAGATATACTTAAAAAAGCAGTTGAAACTCCATCTTCTAAACCAATAATGGTTGGACCAAGACAAAGGCTATTAGAATTAGACGGCAAGATTGAACTAGAGATTACCCCGGATTACTCAAAGGCATATATTATAGTTACTCCACCTCAGGTAGGTGGACTTCCAGCCACTTTTGAGGAGGCAATGTGTGCCTTACGAGAAAATGGTGTAGTTGCGGGAATTAAAGAGAAGGTACTTGCAGAAGCAGTATTTGCTCAGAAAAATAGGCCTGAATTGGTTGCTGAGGCTATTTTACCTGTCCCGGGCGAACCAGCAACATTAGAATATAAATTCCGCGCAGATAGGTCTAAAGTAATATTAGAAGAAGATGAGTATGGTCGGGTGGATTTTAAAAAATTAAATCTTATTGAGAATGTTCGTGCTGGACAGGTTTTAGTGGTAAAAAAAGCCCCAGGAAAAGGCACGCCAGGTAGACTAATCAATGGCCTCGAAATTCCTGCCCTACCAGGACAGGATATAAAAATGCCTGCTGGAAGAAATACAGAGGTATCGATAGGTGGCACAGAATTAATTGCAACGACAAATGGCCAGGTAATTTTAGCCGCAGATAATAAAGTGAATGTTGAAGATACCATTCAAATTAAAGGAGATATTAATTTACAAACTGGAAATATATATTTCCTCGGCACGGTTATCATTGATGGGAGTGTCGAGGATGATTTTGAAGTCGAGGCAACGGGTGATGTCCAGATTAAAAATACTGTTGGTAAATGCTATATTTCTGCTGGCGGAAGTATTGCTATTGGAGAAGGCGTAAAAGGTAAAGGTGCGGCACGATTATTTGCCGGCGGACATATCTTTGCTAAATATATTGAAAATGCTAAAGTAGAGGCAAAAGGCACTATTCAGGTAACTCAAGAAATTATGCACAGTCAGGCTGACGCCGGTAAATCTGTCCTTTTAGAAGGTAAACAACGAGGTTCTATTATTGGAGGTAGGGTTAGAGCAGGTGATGAAATCCACGCTCGAGAAATTGGTGCCCCAGCTGGAACTTACACAAAAATAGAAGTCGGTGGCACACCACGAGTCCGAGAACAATTAGATAACTTAAATAGAGTTTATCAAAGAGATGTTAATAGATTAGAAACAATAAAAAGAGATATTGCCGTTCTAAAAGATAAGAAAAAACAAGAAAAAGAAAAGTTTCCTATTGAAAAAGAGGCTAAACTACAAAAACTTATTCGCGAACATAATAAATTAACCGTAAAATTACAACGATATACTGACCAAAAGGAATTTTTAGAGGTGAGAATACAAGAGTCACTTGGTGGCAAAATTTATGTATCACATACCTTATTTCAAGGCGTAACTATAACCATCCGAAATGCTACTCTGGAAATAAAAGATAATTACAGCTCCGTTAGCCTTGGTCCTAAAGGAGAAGATGAAGTCGGCATCTATCCGTATGGAATAACGAAATGAAAAAAATAACACCCCTGTTAATTTTACTATTCTTTTCCTGGATAAGCGCTGTTTTATTCCTCTATTTCAAAGTCCATTATTCTTATCTGGCTTTATTTTTAAGCAAAAATAATATCTTTGATGAATTATACCTTTTATTTATATTGGCTTTATTAAGTTATGCCTCAGGTCGAAGGATATTTTTACTGACTAATGTCAAATTTTCCTCTTTCCTCGAAGAATTTATCTTTGCCAATGGTGTTGGATGGATAATATTAGCTTGTGGGCTAATGATTGGGAAAATAGCCCTGCTCATACTCCTTTTATTCTTTATTATAGAATTATTCCCAATTATCAGAATTATATTAAATAAGATAAAATGTCTTTTTGGTATCAAACCTGTCGGCTTAAATATAATTTTATGGTTTTTATTGGGTATAACTATATTTTTTACCTTCCTAATGGCATTAACACCTTCTTTTATCTCTTTTAATTTCATATTTCCAATAGGATTTAAGTTGATTTATTTCTATTTTGGAATTTTAATCATTATGACTATCTTTGCTTTAACCAGAAGGCATTTTAATCAAAATTGTGGACTCCTCGCAAGTTGCATATTTTATATCAATAGTTTATGGATTTTTCCATTTGAAAGAACAACAATCGAGTTTGTAGTAATTTTTTATGGATTATTAGCCGTTTATTTATTACTGAAATGGAATCAAACTTTGAAGGATGGGTATTTTAAATTCATCTTTCGATGTCTGATTCTATTAGTTCTTTTCCCTATCTTTATCTCGCATCTTATCTATAGATATTCTGGAGAATATACCTTATTAAGGCGGGTTATTCTTTGTGTAATTACGGGTGTTTTTATACTCATTTTGGGCTATGAATCCTACATTATATTCAATTATGCTCCATTGAAATTTATCTTTGGATTACAAACGGCTTCAGAATATCTTGCTCGAATTGTTTCTGTATTAAAATAACACAAAACTCATTAAAATACAAGGGGCTTTATCGTTTTTTTTCTATCCTATGTCTATAGCAGTTATTATTCAAAACTTTACTTAGAATTAAATTTTCTACCAATATATCGTTCCTACGGAACTGATTGATTTGTCTATCTATTCCTACCGATATTATGTTCCTAACGGAACGATTATTCTCCTGCCTTATTTATGGGTATTATCCTATGTAAACTTCCAGTTAATAACCGCTATATTTTTCGGTTTAACATTTTTTTCTTGCCTTTTTTTTAAAAATATGGTATAATAACAGTCGATTAAATGATGAAAAGGCTTATCTTCATAAGTATATTTCTTTTTATCAGTTCTTTTGTCTGGGCAAAAAATAATACCGGTGCGACATTCTTGAAAATTAATGGTGGAGCAAGACCAGCGGGAATGGGTGATGTCTTTTGTGCCGTTGCCAATGATGTTAATGCGTTATATTTTAACCCCGCAGGATTAGCTCAGATTAAAGGAGAAGAGTGTTTATTAACCTATACTCAATGGTTTGAAGATGTTAAATATAACTACCTTGCCTTTGCCCAAAATATTAGTCGTGCTCGAACCATAGGTGGCAATGTTACCTACCTCCGCATAAATGACCTCATTGGTAGAGATGATGACGGAGACCTGACAGGTAATTTTGATGCTTATGACTTAGCCTTAGGATTAGCTTATGCTGAAAGGTTATCTAAACATTCATTAGTTGGGTTACATTTAAAATCTATCTATCAATTAAATGAAAATACCTCTGGAAGTAGCATAGCGATTGACTTCGGCTGGTTATACAAAAACATCATTAAAGATTTAGATCTAGGACTATGCATCCAAAATATTGGAACAAAGATAAAATTTATTAAAAAAAAAGAAGAATTACCTTTAAATATCAAAGTAGGTCTTGCTTACAAATTACCTCGTATCTTGATTATAGCCGTAGATGGAAATATACCTGAAGATGGTAAAGTATCTGTTAATGCAGGAACAGAAATTACTCTCCTGCGTTTTCTATCTCTGCGCACTGGTTATAAATCCCAGACTGATTTAGATTCAAAAAGTCATTGGAGTTATGGAGTAGGATTAAAAATAAGTGATTATCAGATTAATTATGCCTTTGTTCCGTATGGAATATTAGGGGATACACATAGAGTGTCTTTATTACTTAAGTTTCTTTAACTATAGTTTCGTGATTTTTAGAAGATTGAAATCCCCTGAAAACACAAGGAAGAGGAATTATTGCAAAGTTATAGCTAAACCATGAGTTGCAAAAAATAGTGAGTGAATTACAAAATTCCAAATCACAAATTCCAAATTACAAATAAATTCCAATGACCAAAAATCAAAATTCCAAACAAAAGAAGGAGAAGTGCTTTTCAATGAGGCAATAGAATTAAAGAAAAGTTATCTTCCCCTCTTGAGAGGGGTTAGAGGTGTGTCCTTCAATTATTGAAAAACCTAAATCTGACATTATTGAGCAAAATATTCAACTCCCTTTAACAAAATTGATAAAGCAATAGGTTTAGGAATTTGGTGTTTGGAATTTATTTGGAATTTGGTATTTGAAATTTGGAATTTATATTGCAAGGTTATGGTTAAACCATGATAAATAAATTCACGAAACTCCAGTTTAAGGAAAAAGGAGGATAATAAATGTTAAAAAAGATAACTTTTATTAGTTTAATCATTGGGATAGTATCAGTCACATCCATAAGTCTGGCACAACAGCCGATAGAGCAAGGTGGAACAGAGACAACCGCAGTTTTGGGTCCAACATTACAATTTGCTACTAAAACGGGTGGAGGGATTCAATCTGCCATTGTCTTAGGGGATATAGATGGTGATGGAAAATTAGAAGTGGTTACTGCGGCTTTTGATCAAAATGTCTATGTCTTAAATGAAGATGGAAGTTTATTGCCTGGCTGGCCTGTAAAACTCCCTCAAGCCTGGCTTTTACGGTCATCTCCGGCTATTGGAGATATTAATAACGATGGGAATTTAGAGATAGTCATTGGAACATTAGAGGCAGAGGTCTATGCCCTGGATAAAACTGGTAAATCCATTCCTGGTTGGCCAGTAAAGGTTATGGGAGGAATCTTCTCCTCGCCTGCATTAGCTGATATTGACCAGGACAAAAAATTAGAAGTGATAATAGGCTCAATAGGTGAAGGAGAGGCGATTTTTGTCTATGCCTTTAATGAAGATGGAACTATAGTTCCAGGTTGGCCGGCAAAGATTAATGCTACCACCTGGTCTTGTGCCAGCATAGGGGATATAGATAAAAATGGTAAATTAGAAATAGCCGTAACGACTTGTAGTGGAAATACTTACCTCTGGGATAGAAAAGGGAAATTACTTTCTGATTGGCCTGTCCTCGCCGGTTTCTGGAATATTTCTTCTTCGGTATTTGGAAATATAGATAAGGATAAAAAATTAGAGATAATTGTAAGTTCAAATGATAAAAAGGTATATGCTTTTAAGACAAACGGAAAATTAGTTTCTGGCTGGCCTGTTCAAACTGACGGGGCAATTATCTCTTCTCCTGCATTAGGAGATATTGATGAAGATGGAGAGTTGGAGATAATAATTGGTTCTGATGATAAAAAGGTATATGCCTTTAATGGAGATGGGAGTTTAGTTCAAGGTTGGCCTGTAACTTGCGGCGGAGGTATCCAGGCATCTCCTATCCTGGGAGATATTGATAAAGATAGGAAAATAGAGATAATCGTTGGTTGCACAGATAAAAAGGTATATGCCTTCAATGGAGATGGAACATCGGTTACAGGATTTCCATTACAGACAGAAGGTGCCATCTTCTCAACTCCAGCATTAGGGAATATCGATGATGATGATGGGCTTGAATTAATTGTGGCATCATTTGATTCAAAGGTATATTGTTGGGATTTTGGACCAGGAACATACAATATCCCTCCAGATAAAGGGAAAAACAAGAAAAAGACAAATACCTCAAAATTATTACCCTGGCCAATGTTTCAACATGATGAATGTCATACAGGAACACATCCGGGCATATCCTCCAGATAACTATTTTGGTAAGCGTTCAGCCACAGAGGCACAGAGTTCACAGAGAATTAAGGAAATTAGCCACAAATGGACACGCATTATAGCACTTATTAATCGAAATTTGACATAGATAGGGCTATGAAATTCCAAATCACAAATTCCAAATTCCAAATAAATTCAAATAACCAA
This sequence comes from bacterium, assembly GCA_040757115.1. Classification (NCBI taxonomy): domain Bacteria; species bacterium. The sequence goes on from JBFLYA010000099.1 coordinate 11,848, forward strand.
AATTCAAAACATTACCCCCATAGTTTGGTATTTAGGACTTGAAATTTGGTGCTTATTTGAGATTTGGTGCTTGGGATTTGGGATTTTTTTTACTTATCCACTCTGAGTAAAGTTTTGACTAATAACTGCTATATTCCCTCTGTGTTCTCTGTGGCTATATCCTGAACGGTTACAAAAAATTGTAGTTATTGTCAGACACTACCAAAATTACAAGACATTAAATTCCATTTCGTGTCCTTCGTGCTGAATAGTTACAAATTAAGTAAAAAATAAGGTGACCATTTAGACGATTACAAAATAAGAAGTAATTGAACAGTTGCAAAAAATATTTGCAATTCTATTATAAATATTGTATAATATACGCAATAACAATGCACATATTATAAGAGGCATCTATGAACAAGGAATACTTGAAGAATGTAATTATTGACCAACAAAAAGACATTCTTGAGAAAATTATGAATACAAATGTCATATCCCGTGAAGGTGCGGATAGATGTGAAAGGTATATAAGATACCCGAATGTCTTGTTAATAACCGGGTTACGAAGAGCGGGTAAGTCATTTTTTGCCAGCCAGCTTGTGAAAAACAAAAAATATGCATATTTAAACTTTGATGATGAAAGATTGATTGAATTTAATATCCAGGATTTTAATCTTATTCTGGAATGTTTTTATGAACTCTATCCTGATTTTGAGTATCTGTTATTTGACGAAATACAAAATGTAGGTGGCTGGGAACTCTTTGTCAGTAGATTAAGGGATAAATACAAAATAATTATCACTGGTTCAAACGCAAATCTATTAAGTAAAGAAATGGCAACCCATTTGACAGGAAGATATAGTGATTTTGTCCTCTTTCCGATGAGTTTTAGAGAATACCTTGATTACAATAATGTTGGGATAATATCATCATATTCTACCACTGAGAGAAGTAAGATTACTTCATTCTTTGACAGATATGTTAAGGAAAGTAGTATTTTTGATTATTATAAATTCGGTAAGGAGTTTTTAAGAAATTTATGGGCTTCTGTAATTGTCAAGGATATCACTATTCGTTACAAGATAAAGTATCCTTCAGTGTTGGAGAAACTATCTGTTATGCTGATAAATTATTTTACATCTAAAATTTCTATTAGTAATCTAACCAGAAATCTAAAAGTAAAAAGTCCAAATACAGTGGCTGAATATATAAGGTATCTGGAAAACAGTTTTCTCGTTTTTACCTTAAATAAATTTTCATATAAAATCAAGGAACAGTTATCAACATTTAAAAAGATATATATTATGGACAATGGTTTTATTAATGCTATGATTTTTAATTTCAGTGAAAACAGAGGAAAACTCCTGGAAAACATTGTGGCTATTGAATTGAAGCGTAGAAGCATAAGAGACGATTTTGAAATATTTTACTGGAATAATTACTATGTAGAATGTGATTTTATAATAAAAAAGGGAAAACAAGTTATTTCTGCATATCAGGTATGTTCTGAACTAAATATCAATAATAAGGAAAGAGAGATTAGCGGATTAACTGCGGTAATGAAAGAATTTGATTTAAAAAACGGCACGATTCTTACTGAATCAATGGAAGATGAAATATCAATAAACAGTTCTAAAATACAGGTAACACCGGTATGGAAATGGCTTTTGTCTGAATTTTCGATGGTGTCTGAAAATAACTCTAATAGTGAAATCTATGCAGATTTGGTGTCCAAAAGGGATTTCCTCCAAAGAGCAAAATGCAAAACTCGTTTATAGTTTAGGGTTTATAGTGTATAGTTTATAGTTTATAGTGTATAGTTTATAGTGTATAGTTTATAGTCCTTCAACTATCAACTATAAACTATCAACTATAAACTATCAACTATCTTTGCCAAAGTTCAGTAAAATTATCTCTTTCCTTTCAGCGTTAAAATACTTGTAACTGTTCAGATAGTAATTCACCGCAGAGACGCAGAGAAACAGAAAGGAAAATATCTTTTTTTTCGT
>JBFLYA010000100.1 GCA_040757115.1 bacterium
TTGTCCCTATGGGACATTATTTGTATGATATTTATTTCTACCAATATGTTGTCCCTATGGGACATTATTTGTATGATATTTATTTCTACCAATATGTTGTCCCTATGGGACATTAAATGAAGCAAAGCCCAAAACTACAACTAAAAATTTCTCCATCAGTCGCAATAAATCTCAATGAATCTATTAGTTTTAAGGTTTTGAGATGAGGTTTTGAGTTTTGACATTTGGGTTTTGAGTTGATATTGTCCCATCTGAGAGACACGGCTGAACGCTTACGTTTTATTTATGGGATGCGTGTAAAATTTATGGGTAAAGTAACTATTCAGCCACTGATTGACACGGATTAGCACGGATAAATACAGAGGGCAGAAGGCAGAGGGCAGATGAGAAAGGGAGAAACGGGGAAACGGAGAAAGGGAGAAATCTGTCTAATCTGCGTAATCTGCGGATATTTTCAGGAGAAGTTTCACGCCAAGCACGCAAAGAACGCAAAGGAAAATAAGGAAAAAATTATCTTTGCGACCTTTGCGTGAAAAAACTATTTTCAGGAGAATGCTCATGAACCGTTGGTTCACAACAGAAGAATGAAAATAGGAAAAAACAGGTGGAGGAAAGATTTTCTCTCTACTCTCTACTCTCTACTTTCTACTCTCTACTTCCTATTTTCAGGAGAAGTTTCACGCCAAGCACGCAAAGAACGCAAAGGAAAATAAGGGTAAAAATTATCTTTGCGTCCTTTGCGTGAAAAAACTATTTTTCAGGTCACGAATTTTCAGTGTTTCATCCGTGTTTATCTATGGTTGAATAATTACATTACTTTATTATCCCAAACTTCCCTACCTTCCTTCCACCCCCACCACCGGTTACGGTGTAGATATAGATGCCTGAAGCAAGGTTTTTGTTCAAAACATCCCATTTCTGTGTGCAGTCGGTTACTTCTATCTCATCTATCAGCTCGCCTGCAATACTGTAAATTCTGATGACTGAGCCCTGACGGACATTGCCAAAAGAGATATACCTTCCTCCCATCTTTGCATCATTTTTTCTCCAGGGGTTTGGATAGGCAAAGGCATCATTGTTTGTTGGCGCAAAGGTTGGTGTTCCTCCTATGGCAAATGGAGAGAAATGAGGCACATAAGCAAAACAATAGTTTTCTATATAATTATGATAGGTAACTAAAGGCGTCCATATCCCATCTTCATAGTGGTAGATTAAAAGGTTTTCTTCCCTTATATTTGTCCCAGCAACAAAACCATTACTCTCTTGATATGGGAAACGAATGGTGACTGAACCTGGTAAGGATTGTGTTCCAAAAGGATTATCCTGTTCATCCCTGACTTCTATATCATAGACAATCCCGGCAAACGCAATCCCGGAAGGAGGCGTTGGTGCTGTAGTTGAGGTGGAAACAGATACTATCACATTTGCTGTTCCCAGTGAACCTGAACCAAACTCTATCATTGGTCCTGTTATTGTTCCATAAGTTATTGTTCCTTGCTGGGTATTCATATAAACCCAAATTGTGTTAAATCCTGTTATTGTTCCATATTTTGCTATAATTGTATCTGTCCCTCCGTTCGGTGAGGATTTAATGGTTGCAATGGTTGTTCCTGAACCAGAGATTATGGTGATTGTAGATGGAGAAATAGAGTTTGTAGTGTCGGTTAAAGTAGCTATGCCTGAGGTTGTTGCTATATTTCCATAGTTGTCGTAGAGAAGGACACTTAGAGTAAATGTGGCATTAATTGTAGTTGGTGCTGGTAAGAGGAGGGTTAAGGTAAAGGTAGCTGGTGGCAATGTTTGTGTTCCTTGAAACTCATAAGCACCCATATCTACAATGCGAACTTTCCTCGGATTGCCGTCTTTGTCAGTAGTAAGCCACGCTGGGACATAAGTGTTTGAACCAGCATCTATGCAAGGAGAAAGGGTACCAAGATGGAAATTGCCTCCTTCGATAAATTGAGGATTGAATGAGATATCGTTTGGCCCAGCAGAGCAGCCAGAATAATTTTGGATCCCAGTTATTCCATTATTCCAGACGTCGTTGTACTCGATGACGGTAGGGCTTGAAAAATTGCAGTAGATACCATAGGCAGTATTACTTGTTGTACCATTCTTTGTAATGATGTTATTGGTGATGGCTGGGGAATTATTCTGGCAGACGATGCCATAATATCTATTCCCTGATATTGTGTTGTTTATGATGGATGCAGAGGAAAAGTACTCGCAGATGATGCCAATATTGTCATTCCCTGAGATTGTATTATTTGTGATGCTTGGGGAGGAATAATCGTAGCAGTGGATACCGTCACCATTCTCTGATATTGTGTTATTAGTAATGGTCGGAGAGGAAGAGTGGCAGTAGACACCAGTATCATTCCCTGATATTGTGTTGTTAGTAATGGCTGAGGAGGACTTGTAGCAACAGATACCACAGTTATTCCCCAATATTGTGTTATCTATAACGGTTGGGCTTGCATTTGTGCAAAATATTCCATAATATCCTCCTGGTGCCCCGGTTATTCTAAATCCTGTAATTGTGCCATTTGCATTACTGCCATTAAAGGTTACGGTATTTGTATTACTAATACCTTGTGCTGTAATTGTGCAAATATTTGCACCTGCTCCAATTAAGGCAATATTTTTGTTGATGTAGATTGCCTCGTTATAGGTTCCCGCAGAAACAAAAACTGTGCCCCCAATAGAGCAAACATTTATCCCTTTTTGAATAGTCCGATATGGTTTTGCCTGGCTGCCATCACCGGTTATATCATCTCCTATTGTACTGACATAGACAGTACTTATTTGTGTAATTTGCTTAAAGTTTGCCGTGATGTTTTTGTTGCTATTCATTGTAATTTTAATGGGATTTGTATTTCCAGAAACATCCCCACTCCAAAAATCAAACTGATAGCCTGAATATGGATTAGCGGTAAGGGTTACCTCCTGACCTTGATTATAGACACCACCTGCTGGGTTAAGACTTACCCAACCACCATTTGTGGGATTGCAATTTACATTAAGGGTGTATTGGTTTGGAGGAGGGGTTATTCCATTTCCTGATGCAGTAAAATCAACCGTTGATTCATCTGGATCGTTAGAGTTTATTCTAAATGTGGCATTCTTTGCTCCAGTTGAGCCAGGAGAGAATCTTATGGTGGCTGAATCAGAAGAATTTGCTGAAATACTTGAGGGATAAGAAATAACTGAGAATTCAGAACTTCCAGAAATTCTTGTTAGGTTGGTTATATTGAGAGGAGCATTCCCTATGTTTTGGATGGTAAGGTTTAAATCTTTGCTTGTTCCTATTACTACATCGCCAAATGAAAGGCTATTTGAAGGAAGATTGATATCAGGAGTAGAGGATTCTATCACATTGGGTCCTATTAAATACTGATCTGCATTAGAAGGTAACCTCGCCGAACCGCCTTTACCATCAGTGAACTCAAAATGATACTTATGGTTACCTGCTGATAATGTTATAGGGTTGGATTTATAAATCCCATTAGCAGAAGAACCACTGAACAACTGCATGACATAGACTGTAGCTTGAGGTGTACCACCATCTATGATTAACCACTTTTTTTCGGGACTATCTCCATCTTGGTCGTAGTATTGTACATAATAGTAGAAGTTTGTATTTGTATCACCAGATAATGGATCAACAGAAGGATTGGAAAGCGTGGGATTATGGTTTTGGGGACTGGTTACTGTAACTTGAATTGGACCAAAATCTTCTGGTGAATTTCCAGTCTGTGAATTTTGTTCATCATTCCACTGACCTTTGGTATCAACCACATGCAAGCCATAGTAATAAGTACCTGTTGAAGTTGGAGTATCGTAGAATGAACCAGAATAGTTTGTTTGTCCTGAAAGGGTTGTTGTTTGAATAGGATTGGGTGGTTGTGGCCAATTAGGATAATTATTCGTTCGCCAAAGTTCTGTCTCTTTTAAACCAATGTCATCCGAGACAGTATAGGAAATAGTAAATGAATTGCCTAAAGTTACTGATCTTGGTTGAACATCAAAGGCATTGACGGTGGGAGGGTTGTCTTTAGTCCAGCAAGCACCATATTCGTCCCAACTTGCCTGATTCATTATATGATAGGCGTAAAGGCTGACTCCTTCATATCCATAACCTTGGACAGTGTCACAGAATCTTTTAATCTCGCCATTATAAATTTCCCTTCCTATCTCCAGTTTTCCACCCTGCCCCACTGGCACTATAGGCTTAACAGAATCGCTGTAACCTCCTTGCTTCCAGACACTATGCCAATAATCAAAATCATTCTTCATTCGTTGAAGTTCTTCTTCCGGAGTTAAAGGCCGTGCTGCCCAATATGCCTGCGGCATATTCCTATTACTATACTTGCCAAACTCAAGCCATGGAAACCATTCATGGCCTGTAACCCTTGCAAAGGAAGAATAAGCAATAAAACTTGTTGGATGTTTCTGTCTAATGCCTTTCATATATTGTTCAGCTATAGTTCCTTTTCCCTGACCTTCGTATGCTGACTCTGCATTGATAACAAGCCCATCTATTCCAGAAATATCTAAAATCATGTTGGAAACATCTAATTCAGAAACATTTGGTATTCCATATTGATCGGAACTGTAAACAAAATGCCACCCAAAAACTTTAATTCCAGAATTGTGAAATTGTTTTATTACCTCACTGAACCCGCCGTATTGTGATGCCCAATTGTATAGATAGTCACCTGGATCAAGCCAGTAGCCATCGCTATCACCACATTTTATTATGACCCAATTAACACCTGCAGATTTCAGTCTATTTAAAACTTTACTTAAGTCTCCATTTTCACATTCCCATATTCTCCATATCCAAAGTCCTTTACCCGTGGAAGCTAACACTGGATAAGCAGAAAGGCAATTTATGATCAACATAATGCCAAAAATGGCTAGAATGATAATAGATTTGTATTTATTCCTTCCTATCATTTCTGTTTTTTTCCCTCATTTATCATTTGCCTAGGGTAAAAGTAGAAAGTATTCCATTAAACATTTTGACATGATTGTTTTTGTCATTTAGCATTTCTCTAAGAGCTTTATCAACCATTTCTTTATGTGTAATCTTCCTTTTCTCTTCTCCACGAATTCTTGATTCAGGTATCATTCCAGGAATTCCCGACATAAAATTATAATCCAGCGATACAATGTAATATTTTCCTTTGTATTCTGTGTAACAATTGATTACGGTATCCCAACCACCTGCTCCTCCGTATACAATCCAGTAGTCTTTTTTAAAGGGGATACCGTTCAAGATTACTTTTTCAGTAAAAACGCGATTGGACAACATTGGGTCACTAGAGTTTTCTCTAAAGTAATAACGCCCCCCAAAAGTTCCACTAAGAGAAACAAAAGGTTTTTTATCAACAAAGATGTGTATAACAGCTCTTTCTTCTCCTGGAAGACGGATGCTAAGTGCAGATTCATTAAAGCATTTTATGGGTTCGCCTAAATACTTTACTTTAAATCCATATCTCTGGTTTTTATAAATTTTCCACTGCGAAAAACTAGTTTTTCCTTGTTGTCCTCTCGCAGAAGAAATGCAAATCAACATCCCTATACTTATTATTAAAACCAAAACCTTTTTCATGTTACCTCCTCCTTCTCCCCCAACCCAAAACCAAGCTAATTATAACCCCTTTTATTTTCATCCTATCTCCAATCTCCCTTCTCTAAACTTAAGCAAAAGATTAAAGTTTGAGAGAGAGTCCACATCAAGCCAAAACCAGCAACCTCAAAACTTTTTTCATTTTCCTCTTTTTATTCTAATAGGGCATTAATCTCATCATCCGTAAACCCAAATTGCCGAAAAATACGCAACACATAAGCGGGTGAAAGTTCTCCTGCTCCCATATCAATCGGAACAATTCTCTTTTTGCCTTCCATATAGCGAATATACAATTGGTGATCACCCCTTCCTTTTCTATAAAAGGCACAATCACCTCTTTGCAAAACACGGATTAACTCTTTCGGTTTAAGAGAAGGAATATTTTTACGCATATACAGCCTTTAATTCATATGATTCCAAAGCGGAATTTTTTACCTCTAGTGTCAAGAATTCATGTAGTTCTTTTATCGATATAGGCATACTGTATATGTCGCTTTCTTCCTTGCGAACATCCTCGAAGGAAAAAACAGCCTCCATAAGTTTCTTAATTGCCTCTTCTTTAGTTATCCCTTGCCCTACCAATCCATTCTCTAAACACAAAGCTACCCAAAATTCTTTGCTTTTTCTAACTACGGCTGTATAGAAATTCACCGCCTTTCACCTCCTATATTGCTCTTTTTATTTTACAGCTTATTCCTGTTTTAAGCAAGGGTTAATAAGCCTTTATTTCCTTATTTTTTCTAAACTGCCTCATTGTAGGTTCCTGCCGCAACAATTATCCTATCGCCACTGGTTGCTGCATTTGCATTTATTGCCGCCTGGATGGTGGTATAACTTCCTGGCACATACAAATCCGCTGCCATTGTCTCATAGCCCCAAATTAGCCCTAAAACTACTAAAGCACAAACCTTTTTCAAAACTGATAGGAAATTGCTTTTTTGAGTGTTTTGGATATTATATCCATTTGTGCCCATTGTGAGGATATGTTACCACAAATTTTATCCTTTGTCAACAAAAATCGGCTCTTTTGAAAATTAGTATCAAAGAGAGCGTTGCGTAGAACTTAAGGCTATATTTACGGTCCCTGCCATTGTGTTACCTCATTTCTTGCCATCTTTTTGTATTTCTTGACATTTTGGAGTCCCAAAAGACAACCCAGAGGGGCATTAACCAGTCGATAATTGGTTATTTGGATGCATTGTTCCCCTCCTAATTTAAAACTTACTTCTGTTGTCTTTATCGACTTAATCAATCATAACCTTTAACCACTTTAGAATTTACAACTATATAACACCTCCTCATCTTGATGTCAACTAAGCAGATTATCTCTTTTTTATAGCTTTGGCATCTTTTATCACCCAAAACTCATCCCAAACCCGCACCATAACTAAAAACTATTTGCAACGCTCTCGTATCAAAAACCTGTTTGACTAAGACAAATTCACAAAAAATCACCATTAACAATGATGAGTTAGAACACAATTATCCTCTGGGGGAAGTCGGGTCGGGGGACACAATACTAAATTTTGAGGGAAAAATAAAGTATTGTGTCTCCGTAATTGCCCTTTGTGCTTTGTGTGCGGGATAGTTCAATCGATAGTTGCAAAAATCTACAACCCTAAATCCCATCTCAACCCACAACGACCGTATGCCGCAAAGCGTAAAATTCTATCATCCTAAATCTCCCCTGCCTGCTTTAATATCTCCAGATATAACTCATTACTCACCCTGAAGTCTTTGGCAATCAATTCATCAACATATGGCTTCACTTCTGAAATAAGTCCACCAGACTTAGCCGCCACCAATATACCAAGTGTCCCAGTCTTGCTGATTCCTATTCTATCCGCCGTTATTCTCGCAGGTTTCTCATCTAACAAGACTAAATCTCCATTTAATTCTGATGCCAACACCAGGGTTTCACTTTCACCAGCACTTAGAGTTGCCCGAAGAATACTTACCGAAAGTCGATTTTGCACCTTTTCTCGCTTTATCCATTCCGCCTTTTCTACTTCTTGTGCTCCCAACCTTTCTTTTCCTTTTAGGGCAATTTCTTCATAAACTGCTTCAGGAATATAGAGCGTAGCATACATCGACTTTAATAGATGGAGCTTATTAATCTTAGCCAGCGAGATAAGCGGGGTGGCATTTGAGACGACAATCATTTTTGCATCATCTCCTTTGCCACAGCAATATCTTCAGCTAACTCATCAGGTGTCTGTCTGAAGAACGGTATATTATTCTTTGCTAGCACCTCGATAAACTCCATCCTGCTTATTTCCACCAATTCAGATGCCTTGCCTGAAGATATTTTGCCTTCCTGAAACAATTTTAAAGCAGCCAGCTCCTTTAATTTTTGAGAAAACTGCTGCTTTGTAGTACCCAGAATAGCAAGAACCTCATCTGGCATCTCTACTTGAGCTACACTCATACCCATTAAAGTCACCTCCTATCTTTTTATGAACGCTCTCGGATAAAATTTAGCGTTGATTTTATTAGCCGTTCCGGCTAATTATTTTTTCCTTCTCCCCCAATATTTTTGAGCGAAATTCTTACTTCCTTTCTTTACTTAGTTCCAATTTCCTTCTATATCTCCAGGTCCGCACATGGACAGGGATAAATTCTATCCCTACCGATATATGCACTTAGAAAAAATCCCACCTCCTTAATTCCCTGCCCGCGAAGGAGAAGGGAAAGTAGTTCCTTTAACCTTAATGCGGGGAGGTTTCTCTTCTAACCGCATAGATCGAATAATTGTGCTGAATAGTTACTTTTCCCCCTTATAATTTCCCTAAATCTTCCTTTGCAGTCTTTGCGTCCTGGCGTGAAACTTACTTTTTTTTCACGCAAAGGTTACTCTGAAAAATGAATTTATACCACGAATACCACGCATGGCACGAAGCTTCACTAAGACTATCACTTGTATTTGTAACTATTTCTCCAAATGAAATGCAAGGTGATTGGGTAATCAGGTGATTCAGATAAAGCGTTAAACCGGTCACTGATAACCGATAACTGATTACCCGGATTCCACTTCAGATGGCTAAAGTATTACTAATTTCAGGGTTATCTTCCTTAGTGTTCTTAGTGCCTTATTGTTTTTTTTATTGTCTCGCTAACCTTACCACCTTATTTATCTCTTCCTTTGAAAGTCCGGTTATCTTAGCAATCACATCAATATTAAATCCCTCTGAATACATAGCCTTAGCATCCTCTACTGCTTTCCTATATTCACCTTGTTGTATCCCTTGTTGTAATCCTTGTTGCATTCCTTGTTCTATCAATTTCATAGCGGTAGTCATTGTTGCTTCACCCCCTTTCTCGGAAATCTTCTTCACTACCTCTACTACATCTTCTACTCCTATCTCGGTGCTACTGTAAATATACCGAATAACACCTTCCAAAAATTTTAGCCCTTTCTCCTCCTCGTAACACATCTGCCCTATCTCTAAAAAATCCCCGATATGCTCCCGCAATTTCCCCTCATCATATATGCTCTTCATCACTAATAAGGCTATCCTAAGAGTTACATCCAAAAGAACCTGCCCCTTTATCTCCTCATCACTATACCTCGATAAATCTGTCAATAAATAATCAAATTCAGGAATATATCTCTTTAATCCCTCATCTATCCCTTTAAAATATTCAGATAACCCTTTCACTACCCATCGTTCTTTACCGTGATAAAAAATAATAGGTATAACAGGTCTTAAACCCTCTTTCTGTTTGATATTTGTCTCCCATATCTTAAGGATATACCGTAGAAGCTGTAAATGCGGGTATTTGACTGCCTTGCTCTTATGTTCAAATAAAAGCGAAACCTTTACCTTGCTCTTAGCCTTGTAAAGACAATTATAAACTATGTCTGAAAAGTTCTCTTTTAGTTCCTCATCAATGTAAGAGTTATTATCCAATTCCAGGGTTGATAAATCAAGGTTTTTCTTCAGAGCATCGGGTAAAATGCTGTTGATAAAATTAGAGGCATTCTCTTTGTTTGAAAATATCTCTTTGAAGAAACTGTCATGTGGATTTGATATCTCCATCTTATCTCCTTACCCCAGTTTTGTTCTAACTGGTATGATAACACATAACATAGAAGAAGTCAAGTTGTTTGTTTTTTTCCGCACAAATTAAGGCAATGTTCTTGTTGATATAGATTGCCTCATTATAACTTCCAGGAGCAACAAAAATGGTATCGCCCGGATTTGCGGCATTTATTGCGGATTGAATGGTGGGATAAGACCCTGGCATATAACGGTCTGCTCCAAAGGCTGCATTTAAACCCAAAACTCCCAAAATTCCCAATAGTAATAACATCCTTTTCATCTTTATTCGACATCCTTGATATTACTCACCTTTCTTAAGAAGGTTAAAACTGAGGTTGAAGTAGGAATATATTGCCTGATTATTTCTCTCTTTCCTCAAAGGAAAAATCTTCCTCTTTAACGATAACCTTGATTTTATCCACCTTGAACACACTTATTGAACCTACCCATAATGTCCAATCTCATAATCTTTCTAATACCAGATCACAGAGACTTTCCTTGATCCAAATATCTTTTCGTCGCTTGATTTGTTGAATTAACAAAATTCCTTCATCTCTGATAAGAACATTTCTTTTTACTGCTTCCAGGAGAACACTTAATGTTCCTTTTGGTTTCAAACCATATCTTATGGCGACCTCTCTGGCAGTAGCATCGTCAATTAATACAAAATCTGCTTTTATCACAAGAGCCAACTCAAGCGTTGTTTTTTCTCCTTCCTCTATCTCTGTTACACATTGAAGTTTATCTAACAGAACTTTTCTCATTTTAAATATCCCTCTGGAAAAGTAGTCACGGATTAGGTAAGCATCTGATACTCCCTGACTTATCCCTGAAACAACTGTTTCCTCATAAACCTCTTCTGCCACAAAAACAGAACCATAGAGTTTCTGTAATATATCAAGCCGTCCAAGTTTGCCAAACGCTATCAATGGTCCAGCATTACTGACAATTTTCATCCCTTAATCTCCTCTATCATTTCATTCGTCACACGAGGTTCAATACCTCTTCTGCGTGCTTCTTCAATCATTTCTCTCAATGACAAATTGGCAATTTTAGCCGCTTTCCAGACTGATATACCGCCTTTGCGAAGCATAATAAGAGCTTTTTCTATACGCATCTCACGCATACCAATCAAAAAGAACTGTTCAATCTCTTCTTCAGACAACCCTTTTGCTTCCTCTGGTAATTCTATAGTTATTTGCATAACTTACACCTCCAATTATTAGTTCCGTGAAAACAATGTTTAATATATCACCTTTGATTGCAAATGTCAAAAGAAAATTGACTCACCACAGCAATTCTCAGTGAAGGAGAAGACAGAGAAGTTTATCACAAAATTTCCTCATCATCCCCTTACTGATTATTAGCTTCCTCAAAGAAGGTGGGATAAAATTTCCACCCTACGACTGTATGTGTCAGCAGAGATATAGATAGTATCCCCATTATTTGCGGCATTTATTGCGGATTGGATTGATTGACCTGGATTAACAAACAAATCCGCCGCCATTACCTCCCTGGATAGGAAAACTACTCCTAAAATTACTAACCTAACAATCTTCCACATTTTTTCCCCTCTTCCTTATTTTATTCAGGTCTTTTGGCAAATCCAAACTGAACAAAATGAGAATCATTAGTAAAAGCCTCAGTAAGTCTTTGCCATTTCATCACTGCAAAGGTCGGGCAGTCAGCAAATGAAAAGGTTTTATCCTCATATTTCTTAAATATTTTCCATGCCTCTTTTTCAATCTCAGAGGTAATATGCACTATCTGAATCAACCCTGCACTTTTAGAAATCTCTATTCCCTCTCCAAATTCAACTGCTATTTTATGAATTGCATTATTTCTTATCAATGTATAGGTTTCACATAGGATAAAGTTAGTAGTGACATACCTATACCCTTCTTCTATCAAATCTTTGTCTATTTGTGCGGCTATTTTGTGAAAGGTATCTTTCTTATTGGTTAAAGCACACCATGCCCAGGTATCTACAAGAATCCTTTTCATTATGATTTCACTCCATACAAATACTTGTTATGGTTTTCTGCTAAATCCTCTGGCCCTTCAAAAAAACCTTCTCTTAATCTACACATAAAACTTTTTGCCTGCTTAAGGTTCTGATTGTGCTGAAGCCAATCTAAAATGATGGTAGATGTCCATTCTGCCACAGTTTTTTTTCATCTTCAGCCATTTTCCTTAAAATTCTGAATTCCTTTTTAGGAATTGAAACCTGTAAAGCCACTCTTTCCATCTTTATCACCTCCTAAAACTTTTTTGATACTCTCTATCAACCATGGCAATACTTTTGTCGATATAGACTACCTCGTTATAGCTTCCAGCGACAACATAAACAGTATCCCCAGGATTTACTGTATTTACAGCAGACTGAATGGTTGAATATTGCGAAGGCACATACAAATCCGCTGCATTTGCCTCATAGCCCCAAATTAGCCCCAATACTACTAACGCTAAAATTTTTTTCATTTTATCAACACATCCTATTTAATTTTAATATAGACTAAAGACCAAATAAAGTACCACAAGCATCCTGCTTGTCCTCTTCATTTCTTAACATAGTGCTTTGTCGCTACTCGATTGTTGTCCCCCGCTGGCGGGGGATTAAGAGGGTGGAATATGAAATCTGAAATAGAAGAATCCACCCCCCTACCCCCGCCAGCCGGGGACAACGGCCAATCAACCACTTGAATGGCGACAGAGCAATAGTGTTCCGCTGTGGTTTTAGTGCCTTAGTGGTTTTTTTATTGTCTCGCTAACCTTACCACCTTATTTATCTCTTCCTTTGAAAGTCCGGTTATCTTAGCAATCACATCAATATTAAATCCCTCTGAATACATAGCTTTAGCAGCCTCTACTGCTTTCCTATATTCACCTTGCTGTAATCCTTGTTGCATTCCTTGTTCTATCAATTTCATAGCAGTAGTCATTGTTGCTTCACCCCCTTTCTTGGAAGAGCTCTCTCAACAATTCAGAACTTAGATTTAACCGAAGTTTGCGTCTAAATATTTTACTATCTTCCCCCCATTTTTTACCCATAATTTCACAATCTGGAGGCATTGTTCCTTCTATCGAAACAATACGCAAGTATAACACTATGAATAGTTTTTTCACTACGATACATTCTATTGATTTGTTGAGAAAGCTCGGAAATCTTCTTCACTACCTCTACTACCTTTTCTACTCCTATCTCGGTGCTACTGTAAATAGTAATGGGTCAGCTATCGGTGGTAAAAAATATTCCTCTCGCAAAGGCGCAAAGGAGGCAAAGAAATTTCAAATCACAAATTCCAAAGGACAAATAAATCCCAATGACCAAAATTCAAATTTCCAAATTAATCCGTTCCTCGTTATTCGTTGAACGAATAACGAGGAGTCTTAAACACTGAACTCTAAACGAATAGAATTTGGTGTTTGGAATTTGGAATTTATTTGTAATTTGGTGCTTGAAATTTGGAATTTCTGACTACTTTACGTTCTTTGCGCCTCCCACTAATAACTGATGGATTACTGTAAATATACCGAATAACCCCTTCCAAATTCCAGGGTTGATAAATCAAGGTTTTTCTTCAGAGCATCGGGTAAAATGCTGTTGATAAAATTAGAGGCATTCTCTTTGTTTGAAAATATCTCTTTGAAGAAACTGTCATGTGGATTTAATCTCTCCATCTTATCTCCTTAGCCCAGCTTTGTTCTAACTGGTATGATAACGCATAACATAAAAGAAGTCAAATTGTTTGTTTTTTTCCGCACCAATTAAGGCAATATTTTTGGTAATTATTCAACCACAGATGGACTTATGAATATCTCTTATAATTTCTTCCGGACTACGATTGTCTTCCCAACTTCCACATAAAGAAAGCAATTTCCTCTTTCGTTCATCTAAGTCTTTTCGATGGAAAGGTTCCAGGAATGTCACCGCCACATAATATGTTTTTTTGTAAGCGTTCAGGTGGTGTAACAAAAGGAGATGTGGAGATTAAGGAGATAGGGAGATATTATTAAAAAAAATTGAAATTAATAGAAACTAATACTCGATGTTCAAGTTTTTTAGTTTTAGGGGCATAAAGTCCTTATTTTTATTTTAGCTCAAGTGAGACAATATGCTGTTCTCCATTTCAAGAAAGGGGT
>JBFLYA010000101.1 GCA_040757115.1 bacterium
AATCCCTTTGCCTCTAATTTTCCTTCATAAACCTTCATTTTCTCCAACCTCCTTAAGTTTGGTAATTGGTAATGGGTCAGTGAAATAGGGGATTCTCCTGAAAGTAGGAAGTAGGAGAGTAGGAAAGGGGGAGACATTGCCCCCAGAAGAGGAATACCGTGCACATCCTTTATCCCTTTCCTACTTACCTACTACCTACTTGCCTACTATTTTCATTGCTCTGTCCTCCGCAGGTTAATGTTCATTCCTCCAAATAACTGACGTATTACGGTAATTGGTAATTGGTAACTGGTGAATGATAAGTTTTCTACTGCCTATTTTTAAGTATACCATACTTCTTCAAAAAGTCAAGAAGAAAGTGAGCAAAAACTCATACTTTTTATATCGGCTGTTTCCTTATATTACTTTCAGTTCATCCCCCAAATAACTAACCTATTACATAATTAGAAATTTTTCTTGACAAATAAGTAAATTTTGAGTATTATTTATTAAGGGAACTATTCAGCCACTGATTAACACGGATTAGCACGGATAAATACAGAGGTCAGAGGACAACAGGAGGAAAAACCTTCAGCCTAATTACGGACACGGAAAACGGATACGATTCACGAATTTTCCGTGTTTCATCCGTGTTCATCTGTGGCTGAACAGTTACAGATAATTTTACATTTTGATATGTAATTTTTATATTTGCTTTTTGCATTTTGCTCTTTGGAGAAAATTGATAAAAATAGAGGTTTTTGGTTTTGCAGAACTCTAACAATTACCAAAGAAAGGAGGGTAATGAATTATGATGGCAAAAAAAAGAATTTTAGTAATTGATGATGACCCTGTTATTCTTCGAGTTATCAACTTGAAATTAAGCCGGGGCGGTTTTGAGGTCAGGACGGCAAATAATGGAACAGAAGGACTACAGAAGGCATTTGAGGAAACACCAGATTTAGTTATTACGGATATTATGATGCCTAAGATAAATGGTTTGGTCGTATATCAGGAATTAAAGAAAAATCCAAAAACAGAAAAAGTGCCAGTAATCTTTCTAACCGCATTAGGTGAAGAAAACGAGGAATTAAAAGAACTTGGTCCATTCACTGTAATTACTAAACCCTTTAGCCCAAAACAAATGTTAAATACCGTTAATTCAATGTTGAGTTTACCTTTGCTTTAATTCCTTGATAAATTCACTTATGTCTTCTGGAAGGCGAGAGGAGAACTCTAAATATATATTGGTAATTGGGTGGTAAAATCCAAGTAGAAAAGAATGGAGTGCTTGCCTTTTGAGTGAGACTTCTCTTCTCTTGCCATATCTTTTATCCCCGACAACCTGATATCCAAGGTAACTCAAGTGAACTCGAATTTGATGTGTTCTACCTGTGCCTAATTTCACCTCTAAAAGTGTATAACCTGCAGAAAATCGCTCTTTTACCTTAAAATAAGTAATGGCATTTTTGGCTAATCTCCCTTTTACCTTCATTCCCACACCACCATCCCATTCCCTTCCAATGGGAAGATTTATCTCGTCTTCATCCTGCTTTACAATTCCATACACAAGGGCGAAATAAGACCGATTAATCGTATGAGCGCTGAATTGTCGGGCTAATGACCAATAGGCTTTATCACTTTTGGCAATAACTATTATTCCCGATGTGTCTTTATCCAGACGGTGAACTATCCCTGGCCGAAAAGGAGCACCAATTGAAGAAAGTCTACCTTTAGTATGAAATAGTAAGGTATTGATTAATGTGCCGGATTTTATTTTATGGGTAGGATGAACTATAATGCCGGCAGGTTTGTTGATGACGATAATGTCATCATCCTCATATAAAATCTCTAAAGGAATATTTTCTGCCGGGATATTGAAATCTTCAGGTTGAGGTAAATTAATTATTATTTTGTCTCCTGGTTTTATTTTATAATGTGGTTTTACGCCGATTTTATCATTTAAAGTTACCTGGTTAGATTTAATCAAATCCTGGATTCTTACCCGGGATAAACCTGATTTTTTAGTCAAATAAACATCTAATCTCTGATTCTCCTCATCTTTAATTACACTTAATTCCATAAGTTACATATTACATTGAGATGGACAATAAGTCAAGAAAAAAACATCTTGACTTTTAATCATATTTTGTGTTACTATTATAAAGTTGTAACCGTTCAGGCTATATATCAAAAGTGTAAGAAAGGGGATAAGGAGATAAGAGTGATATGGAGATAAGATAATAGAAATAGATTGAAATTTATAGAAATAGGTAGAAATTGATTGTGGAAAACAACAAATTTCCATAAATTTCTATTAGTTTCTATTAATTTCAATTTTTTTAATAATATCTCCCTATCTCCTTAATCTCCACATCTCCTTTTGTTACACCACCTGAACGCTTACATAAAGTTGAGGAAAATATATGGCTAAAATAAAAAAGAAGGGAAAAGGTCTTCAAGAAAAACTCACCCATAAAAAAGGGGTATCATTAGCGATAAAATCTAAATATAATTACATTCTTATCAGCATTATCACGGCAATAACGATTTTATATGTCACCTCTACCTTTTATTATACAGGTGGGCATTTTTTCCTGCCAACAGATGATTCATTTTTATCCTTTCATTATGCCAAACAATTATCACAAGGACAGCCGTTTCAATATAACTCAGGCGAATCTCCGACCACCGGGGCAAGAAGTCTTTTGTGGACAATCCTTTTATCTCCGGGATTTTTCATTGGATTAGATGGTAATGGGATAATTGGTTATTCATTTTTACTGGGAATTTTATTTCTCTTTTTATCAAGTTGGTTAATCTTCAGGATTGGCGAGATACTTTTTAACCAGATGCTGGGGATAATTGCCAGCCTCCTTTTTTTGCTTAACGGACCGATTAGCTGGGGATATTTAAGTGGGACTGAAATTGGTCTTTTTAGCACCTTAATTTTAGCTACCCTTTATTTTTTAGGACAAGAACAAGACAATGGTTACAAAAAGATAATTTTCGGTTCGTTATTGGCAATTGCACATCCAGAGGGAATTATACTTGCATTTTTGTTGACATTAGTCCTGGTATTGAACTTAATCTTCAAAGGAGAGCGACCAAAACTAAAGACTCTATATCTTATTATTCCTGCTATTGTTGGACTTAGTTGTATATGCTTAAACCTAATTCTAACAGGTAATGTTTATTCTACCTTTTTACAGGCGAAATCTCAATTATTTTCCCCAAATATGCCATTACCGGAAGTTTTAGCAAAATCAATTAAATTTTATGCCTATCTTCTAAAGGAGATATTTGGAGGTTTTAATGGGGCATATACTGAGATGATAGATGCAAATGTTGGACAGACGGCAACATATTTTGCACCCTTTGCCTTCTTATTCTTTTTATTAGGTTTGTTACCTTTAGCGGTTAAAGAGATTTATTCCCAAAAATTAGGTTTTAATTTCCTGACTATGAGTTGGTTCTTTCTGGGAATTGGGCTTACCGCAATTACATTTCCAACAGATTACTCCTGGAATATAACCATTATTCCCTATTATCCATTATTTCTTATCGGGGTGGTCATAGGAATTTATCAGGTGAGTCAGATGATAAGCGCGCAGGTGACTACATTGCCTTTAAAGGACATCTTTTACAGCATTTCTTCTTTTTTCCTTCTTTTTTCTTTATTTAGCACCTCTTTTTTTGTCGTGGTTTATGGCAAGAGTTGTAAGGATAATTATCATCAGAAGATTGGATTAGTCAAATGGGTAAAAGAAAATCTTCCGGCTAATATAACCGTGGCGATGAGTGGGATAAATACATTAAGGTATTATGAAAATAGAAACTTTATAGATTTAACTGGCGTTGGCACGAAAGGATTGGCTAAACCATATCAAAATGGTGTAGGAAGTGTATTTGAGTGGCTTGAAGATAAAAAAACATATCCGGATTGTTTTATCCTTGATAAATTAGATTTTACTCGTTCTGGTTTACTTCAGAATCAGTTATATTCGGCAAAGGTCGTGGGGGTGCGGGCAATTGAGCCCATAAATGTTTATCAGGCAAATTGGAATTTAGCCAATAGTGGAGAGCAACCAGTTACCTCATTTGATGGCTATAAATTGGTTGATAAAATTGATGTTGCTAATTTAACCGATGAAGGAAAACACAATTATAGATTTTGGGGTGCAGAACCGGGGTTAAATGCTCCGACCTATGTTTATGAACTTTCGTGTTTAAACAGTGAGCGAAAGGTTATTGATGGAGGTCGCATCCTCTCTGGCGGGGAAAGTATGGTTGTCAAAACTCAACCGGGCCGTGAGATGAAAATAATGATGCGCACTACTGGGGCTTTAAAACTAAATGTGATAATAAATGAAAAATATCGCAAAACATGGGTTGATGAAAGAAATTATGGAAATCTCTGGGTAGAATCGATACTCACTATTCCTGGAAAATGGATTACCTCGGACAAGACAAAGATACATATTGAGATAAAGAATTTACAACAAGATACTTACTCAGTTACCCACTATTGGTTCTTTCAAGTGGAGGATTAAATTTTAAGTGTTCAAAGATAAAGAAATTATAGGGATTTTAATTATTACACTTATCATTGCATTTTTTTATTTAGGCACTATGTTTTATTACACGATGGGGCAATTATCTGCCCCACTGGATGATACCTTCATCTTCCTTCAATATACCTGGCAATTAATTCATGGACATCCACTGCAATATAACACTGGTGACCCACCTACTACTGGGGCAACCAGTATGATTTATCCTTTATTTTTAATCCCGGGATTTTTAATCGGGCTTGATAAGACAAACATACTTTATTATACCTTTAGTCTGGGTGTTGTTTTTTTGACTATCTCTGGTTGGTTGGTGTTCAAGATTGGAAGGCGGTTAATTAATGATAAGATTGGGGTTTTGATGTGTTTGCTATTCCTTTTTAATGGACCTATTTTATGGGTTTATTTAAGTGGTATGGATGCTGGATTATTTAGTCTGTCGATTCTATCAACAATGTATTCCTTGCTTTTAGAATTAGAGGACAAAGAACAGCGATATACTCGAACTATTTGGGCAGGCTCATTGATGACCTTAACCCGACCTGAAGGTTTTATCCTTTCAGTGATTATCTTTAGTTATATCTTTTGGTCAAAGGGGATAAAGAGTTATTATTTTCTCATTCCCATTGCTCTGGGGATGGCACAGATAGGAGTAAATTATTTATTTAACGGCACATTAAGTGCTAATACGATGACAGCAAAGTCTGTCTTAACGAAACCAAATGTGAATTTATTAGATATGATGGCGACTTCAGGTAAGTACTGTGTGTATATTTTAAAGGACATTTTTAGTGGATTTAATGGTGAGTTTTCTGCGTTGATGGAGACTAATGAGGGAAGGCAGGTAAGTGTATATTTTGCGCCGTTTTCTTTAATCTTTTTCTTAATTGGCATCCTTTTTATAATCCTTAAAGAAAGGTCAAAATTTGGCATTGTTATTTCCAGTTGTTTTTTTATTGGGATATTGGCGGTTGCGACCGCACTTCCTTTTAAATGGCACTGGCACCGCTATCTTATTCCCTACTATCCAATTTTTCTCATATTTACACTTTTAGGGATTTATTATTTTAGTGAGTTAATGGGGAAGACAATTTCTTCACTTAACCCCAAATATGTATTTTATGGATTGGTATCTTTTTGCTTATGCTTTGGGTTTTTAAGCACGGTGTATTTTGGGGTAGCGTATGGAAAAAATTGTAAGGATATTTATTTTCAGCAAATAACACTCGGTAAATGGATAGATAAGAGTCTTCCTCGTGAGGCAATAATTGCCGTAAATGACCTTGGTGCATTAAAATATTTTGGAAACAGATATGTTATTGACCTGCTTGGATTAGGGACCAAAGGAGTAGCCAGGATATGGGTAAATGGGGCTGGAAGTGTTTATGAATATCTTGAGAATTTAGAGCCAAAATATTATCCTCAATATTTTATCATTTATCCTAATTGGTTTGTCTTTGATAGGCTTGGGATGTTGGAGGAAGAAATAGCTCAATTTAAACTACTTCAACCAACAATTGCTGGTAGTGGAGCCCCAATGGTAGTTTATAAGATTGATTGGGGGTTTGCACATTCCGGAGATAAAATTCAATCTCCGGATATTTTAACTCAGTTAGAGGGATATAAATTAGTTGATAGAGTTGATGTTGCGGATATTGAGAATGAATTAAAACACAGGTATAAGTTCTGGGAATCAGAACCAGGGATGTATTATGGGATGAATTATCAGGACCAGGTATTAAAACTTCCCTGTCTTGAGGCACCAGATAAAATTGTGATTGATGCCGGGAGAATGATTACGGCTGGGGAGAGTATGGTTGTTGAAACTGAGGTGGGCAAGGATTTGAAGATAATTAAGAGAACCAATACCTTTACCCCGTTAGAGGTTTTTGTTAATGATAAATTAATTGGCTTATGGACACATCACAATGTCGAGGAGCAGTGGAGTGAGACGGTTTATGAAATTTCAGGCAGACATATAACCTCAAATAAAACTAAGATTCGGTTTGAGATTCATCGAGAATTGAGGCATCATTACACCTGTTTTTCGGCACATTATTGGTTTTATCAGAAAGCTTAAACTACGAATTACACGAATTTATAGTTTCGTGATTTTGGACGCAGATTTTCGCAGATTAGCAGGATTATTTAAATTTGTATAATTCGTGAAATTAGTGGTATATTTTTGGGAATGTTTCACATGAAACATTAATCGAAAATCTAAAATTATGTAACCGTTCAGGCTATATATCAAAAGTGTAAGAAAAGGGGATAAGGAGATAAGAGTGATATGGAGATAAGATAATAGAAATAGATTGAAATTTATAGAAATAGGTAGAAATTGATTGTGGAAAACAACAAATTTCCATAAATTTCTATTAGTTTCTATTAATTTCAATTTTTTAATAATATCTCCCTATCTCCTTAATCTCCACATCTCCTTTTGTTACACCACCTGAACGCTTACAAAATTATACTTTGAGGAGGGATTTAAAATGCAACGAATAGCTTTAGGTAAAGGATTAGATGCCTTACTTCCGGAGGTAAAGTCTGAAGGGGAGAATATTCGGGAGATAAAGATTTCAGAGATTATGTCAAGTCGTTATCAACCAAGGCGGTATTTTGATGTGGAGAAACAGAAGGAATTAGCAGATTCAATCAGAGAAAAGGGAATAATTCAACCTGTTTTGGTGCGGACATCTAAGGATGGTTATGAATTAATAGCAGGTGAACGAAGGCTTCAAGCGGCGAAGTCCATTGGATTAGAGCGAATCCCGGCGATAGTGAAGGATGTAGTTGATAGCGAGGCATTAGAAATTGCCTTGATTGAAAACATTCAACGCCAGGATTTGAATCCAATGGAAGAGGCGGATGCTTATCAAAGATTAATCCGTGAATTTAATCTCACACAAGAAGATTTAGCCAAAGAGGTCGGAAAGGATAGAACCACTGTGACGAACACCCTCCGATTATTAAAATTACCTCCTGAAATTCAAGACCATGTTTCTACGGGTATTATTTCGATGGGGCATGCACGGGCAATATTGAGTCTGGAAGTCGAGGCGCAACAATTAGAAGCATCCGAGAAAATTATTAAAAAGGGCTTATCCGTTCGGGAAACTGAAGGATTGGTTAAACGAATGAAAAAAACGAGTGTTTCACGTGAAACATCTCAACCCCCAGAACCAGATGCCACAATTCTTGCCTGTGAAGAGGATTTAATGCGAGCATTAGGGACTAAAGTGAGGATTAAGCAAGAATCAAAAGAGAAAGGAAAAATAGAAATAGAGTTCTATTCTTACTCAGACCTTGAAAGAATAATGGATAGAATTATCCCAAAAGCAGATTTGGTAAATATACCTACTCTGTAAGAGGATAAAAAGTGTAAGCGTTCAGGGTGTCCGTAAGGGAAAATGGAAAAGTAGGGAAAAAAGGGGAAAAATATTAAAGAATTTCATTTCAAATTTTTGGAGTTCTCAATTCCTGAAGCTGTCAGGAACAGGTTTATTGAGGATTGTGTGCTTTGTCAGTATCACAGAATCGAAGAGCAAACGAAGCATCTAAATCTGGGACTCCGTTAAAAAAAAAGGAACTTATTTTTGCAAAAACTGTAAGCATTCAGGTGGTGTAACAAAAGGAGATGTAGAGATTAAGGAGATAGGGAGATATTATTATAAAAAAATTGAAATTAGTAGAAACTAATAGAAATTTATGGAAATTTGTTGTTTCCCACAATCAATTTCTACCTATTTCTATAAATTTCAATCTATTTCTATTATCTTATCTCCATATCACTCTTATCTCCTTATCCCCTTTCTTACACTTTTGATATATAGCCTGAACGGTTACCAAAAACTATAATGCGGGAACGAGCAGAACAACTTTCAAATTCCTATACATAAAAATAAATTTCCCATTTTCCCATTATTTCCCCTTTTCCCTTCATTACACCTGAACGGTTACCAAAAAGTAATACTTAATTGGCTGAATGATGAACAGCAGATTACCTTCAGAATCCTCGTGATAAACCTGATTCTTTAGCTATTCTTATCGCCGACTGGTATTCCTGCCGTGTAATACTCCTTGAAAGCATTGGATAATCATAAGCTTGATACATCGGCCGATATTGTGCCATTATATTAACATAGGTATTTTTCGATATTTTGTTAGCAATAAATTCCATTATTTGTTGAGTGCCAGCCAGATTATAAGGCAGGACTAAATGTCGAACTAATAAACCTCTGGTAGCAATGCCTTCATCATTTATTTGCAAATCTCCTACCTGACAATACATCTCAACTAATACCTTTTTTATTATCTCCGGGTAATTCTTTGCCTTTGAATATTTTTCTGAGACTTCTGAGTCTGCGTATTTAGCATCCGGCATATAAATATCTACAATCCCATCTAATAATTTTATCGTTTCAATATTCTCATAGCCACCACAATTATAGACAATAGGGATATTCAATCCTTTTGCAATTGCTATGGCTAATGCCTCTACCCAGAGAGGAACAAAATGGGTTGGTGTAACAAGATTAATATTATGACAGCCGAGTTTTTGTAAATAAAGCATCTGGTTGACCAGCTCTTCTTTAGTTATCTCTTCCCCATATCCTAAATGACTAATATCATAATTCTGGCAAAAAATACACCCCAAATTACAATGGGTAAAGAATATGGTTCCAGAACCATATTTTCCTACTAATTCTGGTTCTTCACCAAAATGAGGATGAGCGCTTGAGACTTTTAAGGTAGCCGTAGATTTGCAAAATCCCAGTTCGCCCTGAACCCGATTAACCTTACATTCTCGTGGGCACAGGGTGCATTTCTGGAGTTTTTGAGTAAGTAAGTTAATCCTTTTTTGTAATTCGCCAGTTTCGTATAACTTGATATAAGAAGGTATAAAGATCATTTAACACCTTGAATTATTTTAACTTGTTATAATAAAACCTTGCCTCATTTGCCCAACTTGAAGAAGAAGATACCTTTCCGTAGGCTTCTTTAGCCTTCTTCAGGTCGCCTAATTCCTGATAACATCTACCTATACTTACCCACGCATAATTAATATTGAATTCTTCAGGATATTTCTGGATAATTTGTTGATAGGTTTTAACCGCAGTCTCAAAATCCTTTTTTTCTTCATAAATTTGGGCTAATTCTTGCAAGGCAGAAGATGCCAGTAAGTGTTTTGGGTATTTTTTCAGGAATTCTTCAAACAGTTTTTTTGCCTGGTCATATTCCTCTAATTGGACCAAGCAGACAGCTTTGTAGAACATTGCCGGCCTGATCCATTTACTCCATCCATATTTATCCATCACTTTCTGATACTCGTTGAGTGCCTGTCGATAGCTTTCTTTAAATAGAGGTGTGCATTTTTCATAGGTTGTTTGTGCTTTAGCAAATTGTTGTTCAGCGCCTTTTATTGCCCCGCCAAAAGTCCAGACTAATATAAACCCAACAACGAGTGTGCCTAAGGTTACAAAGGCATAAGTTTGTAATTTAGCTGGATTTTGACGCAAATACTCTATCAACCGTTTTATACCCATCGCTAATACATCTTCTTTGATGTCATGTCTTGTGATTTTTTTCTTTTTCTTTATCTTCATTGATTATCTCCTTTCTTAGTTCCATTTTTAATCTTCTTTTTGAGCCCCTTAATATTATACTTTTTGAACTATCACAATTTATTTAATCTGTTTATCCATCCCTTTTTCACCCCTATGTGCGACATATTTTTTGTGGTTCAATAATAACCTTCATCGATTCTTTAGCTTCAGCGACCAGTTGAAAGCCAAGTTGAATCTGGTCTAATGGCAATCTATGTGTAATCATCTCTTTTACCCACACTCGACGGGTCCTGATTAGTTCAAGTGCAGTGAGATGGTCTGCTCTATTCCCGGCGTAGGAACTGGTAAGGGTAATTTCATTACGCCAGAAAATGTCCTTAAGAGATAAAGGCGTAGTAAATGGAGCAAAAAATAGTATAGTTCCACCCCGCTCAACTGATTGTAATGCCTGGGAAATAGCCTCAGTGGCACTGGTGCATATTATCACAATATCAGCCAATCGACCATTATTTATTTTTTTAACTCGTGTCGGGACATCTTCTTTAGCCGACACCGTAAAATTTGCTCCAAATCGTGTCGCTTGAGTGAGTCGATAGTCACTAATATCTGTGGCAATTATTATTCCTGCACCACAAGATTGTGCCAGATGGATATGCAGTAATCCCGCCATCCCACTACCCATAATTAGAATACTATTGCCTGGTTGCATACCTGCTATTTTTTGTCCCCTTAAAACACATGCTAATGGCTCAATAAAGGTTGCCTCTTCAAAAGAGATTTCATCAGGTAATAAATATACTCCCCGGTCAACATTAATTGCTGGCAGACGGACATATTCGGCAAAACCACCCGGCTCAAAATGGGTTTTTCGTAATGTCTCGCAGACCGTATGATGTCCATGCAAACAGTAATGGCAGGTGTAACACGGCACATGATGGGAAGCAGAAATCCGGTCTCCAACTCTGTATTGTGTTACTCCCTCTCCGAGCTCAACAATTACACCACCAATTTCATGTCCTAAAACCAGAGGCACCTTATTAATTCGATACCATTCCATCACATCACTTCCGCAAATACCACTTGCCTCTACCTGAATCAATAATTCTCCTGGTCCAATTTGTGGTTTTTGCATCTGTTCTATTCTTATATCACTATTGCTGTAATACATTGCCACTCGCATCGTAATAGATATTTCCTTCCGTAATGGGTCAGTCATTTGGGGGAACGAACATTAACCTGCGGATTATAGAATAATGAAAATAGTAGGCAAGTAGGTAGTAGGTAAGTAGGAAAGGGATAAAGGATGTGCACAGTATTCTTCCCCTGGAGGCAATGTCTCCCTTTCCTACTTTCCTACTCTCCTACTTCCTACTTTCAGGAGAATCCCCCATTTCACTGACCCATTACTTCCCTCCTTAAGGGAAAAAGATAGTCATTTCTCTTTGGGCACTGATGGAATTTTCAGCCCGATGGACTAAATTCTGGACAGCACGATTCTCGCTATAAGCAATCTCTAATGAATCTGGACTCAGACTTCGTATTGTGCCTTTTAATGCCTTTGCCGGGTCAGTAGTTCCAACAATTTTATCCATTAGTAAAAAGAAGTCTTCTTTAATGCCATCTTTTTCTTCTAAGATAAATGCCTTAGCCGGTTTATCCTGAAGATAAGCCACTAACCACGGATAAAACCTTTTATTTTGATGTTCAAGATAAAGTTGTTCAATCTTTTTTAGTGGTAATTTATCAAATTCTTTAACCGCAACAATCTCAGCTGCAGGGTTAATCCTGGCTAAAATCTGCTCCTCTAATTTAACACCATCAGGCTTTAGCATAAAAAATGTTCTTTGTTTCATTTTAATTTATTGAATTCATCCTTTATTTAATAAGAGATTTAGTTCTCATAAAACACAAAATATAGGGATTTGTATAAATTAAGCCCTATATATTGTGGCTGAACGGTTACAATCTCTCTTGCTTGTTGTATTTCAGAATAAGATAGATACATAGTATAGCGGTTATTAACCAAATTTTTACATAGAGAATTACCAACAAAATCAAAATGCAAAAATTAAAATGCAAAATGAAAAAATGCAAAGAGAATTTGTATGGGTTTAGTCTCCTGCTTTTTACATTTTGATATTTGATTTTTGTCTCACATTATGTCAAATTTTGACTAATAACTGCTATATTACCCCAGTTGATTATTTTCAAAATTAATTACCGCATATTCCCTTTCAAAATCCTGTTTATTTTCAGAGGTATGAACTGTATTTTCAATTATGGACTCTGTATATGCTATACGGACAACTCCTAATGCGGTTTTACGAATCTCCTGAATAACATTTACTCCTTCATACAATAGAGCCAGCGAGCGTTTATTGCTCATAAAATCTACTAATTCACCAAAGAAGGGTTTATGTTTATGTGGGGTATAAAAGATTTCCATATCAGAGGTAGTAGGGGTAATAATCTTTGCAGAAATGATATACATACCTGTCTTAGAAAAGGCATTGACGACATTGCCCAGTCTTGGGTCATTTGGGGTATCAAATACATTAGGCTTGACGACTACTAAACTTTGTTCAACCTGGTCTTTTATATCATCAGGATAAACAATAGTCTCTTTTAAAGGTCCTCCACATGATTTATATTTACGCCACATCACATCCAATTGGGCATCTGCTTCCTCTTTATTTGAAGGTGCAGAAGCAGGAAATTCTATAATTATGTCCGTATTTATTTTATAAAAAACGCCGTATCTTCCTAAGATAGTCGTGCCATTCCTCTGTCTTATGTCACCCATTAAATTACTAATCCGACTGATAGCATCTTCTCCCTCGATAACTAAATTAAATATCCTTTTTTTATTATATTTCCTTTTATCATAACTTTCTTCACTCATAAGCATTTGTTTGAATTTATCCTGGATAATTTTTTCTTCTTTTGTTTCTGGCAAAGTTAATGTTTCGCAAAAATCCTCAGCAAAATCAGGGGTCAGTGTATAAACATCTGCCGCAATAATGTCTAATGGAGAATTTCCCTCAGGCATAAAGCGAATTAGACTGAGAATATCCCCTGTTAAAGACCGCTCAAGTGCGGGTAAATAGATATTAATTAAAGTTCGTTCACTTGCCATATAATTTTATCTCCTCCTGAATCAAAATTAGAAATTAGGGTTTCACTCTAAAATGAACCATCTCCTTAATTCAATTCTATTTTACCATTTTTTCTCTTTGTTGTCAATATAAATTCGTAAATGAAAAAATCATCGCATTACCTAAAAATAATTGTTGGCAAGATTACTTAAATATGTTATAATTTTAAATATAATTATTCAGCCACCAGGTTAATAAGATACGAAAAAAGGGATTCGGGATTCGTGGTTCGGGAAAGTATAGGACGCAGATAAACGCAGATTATCAGGATTTTTAAATGTACATCCTGATAATCTGCGAAAATCTGCGCCCCATAACCTATTTTCAGAAGAAACGCTCATGCCCACAGGGAATGGGCACAAAGTCTTATGGTGAAATGTCAAGTAAAAAATTAAGTTTTTTTAAAAATATTTTTCTTGACTTATATCCCTAAAAAGGCACAAAAATAGTATGTTCGGATACAAGTGAATTTTTTAAATA
>JBFLYA010000102.1 GCA_040757115.1 bacterium
AAATCCTCAAAGGCTGAATTATCTCATCAAGAGATTTATAATGCTCTGGAGTTACCTTATCAACCAGGGAAAACAGTCAAATCATTTTGTGGGGATTCATACTGTAGTGCCAAAACTCAACCTCTCTACTCTGTAAGTTGTTGATAATACAAGACTTATTTTTTTAAGCGGCGAAGTTGGGATGTGCCTTTGGGCAGAATAGCAATTACATAACGACTGGTTATCTCTAAAAAAATGGGCTGCCACAAATGCCTATCTGCTCCATAGATGTGCACTTTTTCCGAGCTAATCCTAATGGGATTTCCCCAGAGTCGAAACTTGTTATTTTTACGATTAAAGGTAGCAGTAATCCATTTTTCAAAGATATGTGGCGAAAGTTGGGAACTAAATTTCATAACCACAGGTGCTCCATGCAAGATAGTAAATCGTCCTTGAGTCTGTAAGGTTGTTTTCTCCATTGAATACCAGACTGTCTCTTCAGCATCTTCAGTAGCACTTTTATATATTTTTAGGACATAAACCAGATGTGCTCGGTGGTCCACAAAGCTGTCACTGCGATTAGTTACCTTACCATTATAATAGAAATCGTGCCCCCCTCGTGAAGTTGAAGGAAAGCGTAATTGAGAAATAGAAAAAAGAGGCGAATATATCTTTTGAAGCTCAGGTAAGCAAATCTTCATCTCTTCCAGTCTATCTACCATAGCAAATCGAGAACTTCTTCGCTCCTTAGTTAATTGACTCTTTTCTTCAAATTCCTCTGATGTAGCATTTATAATCTCCTCTTCCTCTCCCTCTTCATCATCAATCTCAAAGAAATTCTCAGATTCAAAGACCAATCGCCCATATCTTTTACCAGAGTTAAGTTCTAATACCTTTTGCCACAACTGACCAAATGTCCAACCGCTAATCCAGAGCCTATCCAAAACAGGTGTGGAATCTACTAATCTTTTAATCCACGGGTCACATTCTTTGATATCTTCCATAGTATAATAGACTGGATGACGAGGAATAAGTTTTTCCAGAAACCCTATGTATTGATTCTTTGCTCCATCCCATACCTTGTAAAGAGTCTCATCAATAGGTTCTAACCGAACCCCAAGATTCTTGAAGATTCCTTCCATTTCTGGCTCTTGTGTTGTATTTGGAACCGTCTCAAGGAGATAGCTCTTAACCAGACCAGAGATTATCTGCCTCTTATCTATCTCTTCCTTCTTTTCTTGAACATATCCTTCCAGATAGTCCATTACCTGCTTACGGGTAGAGATGGTTTCTATGGACATCATAGACCTCCAAATTAATATCCTAAAAGTGTCAACGCTGGTTTAACCCTACGAGTTAATCTCTAACTTTCTAATTCGCTCTTTATCCATTTTTTATCTTTGCCTGGGCCGCGGCTAAGCGGGCAATAGGCACTCGATATGGTGAACAGGAGACATAGGTCATATTGACTAAATGGCAGAATTCTACGGAACTGGGTTCTCCACCATGCTCGCCACAGATACCAACTTTAAGTCCTGGTTTTGTTTTGCGTCCTTTTTCTATCCCAATTTTCACTAATTCGCCTACTCCATCACGGTCTAAAACCTCAAATGGATTTTGGGGTAAGACACCTTTCTCAAGGTATCTATCTAAGAATTTCCCTTCGGCATCATCTCTGGAAAAGCCAAATGTGGTTTGCGTTAAGTCATTTGTGCCAAATGAGAAAAACTCTGCCTCCTCAGCGATTTTATCTGCCGTAATCGCCGCTCTGGGTAATTCTATCATCGTTCCAACTAAGTAATCTACTGCTACTCCATATTTTTCAAATGTCTCTTTAGCCACCTTATCTGTAATCTGGCGTTGCAGTTTTAGTTCTTTTACCGTTCCAACTAATGGAATCATTACTTCAGGTAAGACTTTATATCCTTCTTTAGTCAATTCGCAAGCCGCTTCAAATATTGCCCGTGCCTGCATCTCAGAGACCTCTGGATAGGTAATTCCCAGGCGACAGCCTCGAAGTCCTAACATTGGATTTACCTCTCTCAAAGTTTCTACCTTGTGTAACAACGTTTCAATCTCTGCTATTTTATTTTTGTCTCCTTTAGTTGTCTTCAAAGTAGCCAGTTCTACCAGTAATTCTTCATATTTAGGTAAGAATTCATGGAGTGGTGGGTCTAAAAGTCTAATAGTCACTGGTAAACCATTCATTGCCTTGAAAATACCGGTGAAATCTTCTCTTTGCATAGGTAATAATTTATCCAGAGCCTTGCGTCTTTCTTGTTCATTATTTGCCAGAATCATTTCTTGCATAATAGGCAATCTATCCTCGGCAAAGAACATATGCTCGGTGCGACAGAGTCCAATTCCCTGGGCGCCAAATTCACGGGCTATGCCGGCTGATTTTGGGTCATCGGCATTAGTTCTGACACCTAATCTCTTTATTTCATCTGCCCAGAGGAGTAATGTTTTTGCCTCATCACTCATTTCTGGGTCTATCGTGGGTGCCTTGCCTAAAATTACCCGACCTGTAGAGCCATCCAGGGTGATGAAATCACCTTCTTTAATTATTTTCCCCTTTACTTCAAATTTCTTTCCATGTTCATCTACTTTAATTGCTTCACAGCCCGCAACACAACATTTTCCCATACCACGAGCGACAACTGCGGCATGTGAAGTCATTCCACCACGTGCGGTTAATATCCCTTCAGCCACCGCCATTCCGTGAATGTCATCTGGTGAAGTCTCATTTCGGACTAAAATGACCTTTTTACCTGCCTCAACCCATTCGCAGGCATCATCCGGGGTAAGAACTACCATCCCACACGCCGCCCCTGGCGATGCCGGTAACCCTGTAGCTAATACCTCGACGCTCGCTTTGGGGTCAATATGTCGATGAAGTAATTGGTCTAATTGTTGTGGTTGAACACGCATTATTGCTTCTTCTCTGGTAATTAACCCTTCATTAGTCATATCAACAGCAATCTTGATTTCAGATTGAGCGGTTCTTTTACCGGTTCGAGTTTGAAGCATGTATAATTTCTCATTCTCAATTGTGAATTCAATATCCTGCATATTTCGATAATGTCCCTCAAGTTTCTGGTATATATCAACTAATTGTTTGTATGCCTGGGGTAAATCTTTTTCTAATTCGGCAATCGGTTTTGGTGTCCTAATTCCAGCGACAACATCTTCACCCTGAGCATTAGTTAAATACTCGCCGTAAAACTTTTTCTCACCAGTAGAAGGATTTCGGGTAAAGGCAACACCTGTTCCTGATGTCTCCCCCATATTCCCAAACACCATCGCTTGAACATTAACTGCTGTGCCTAAATTATCAGGTATTTTATGCAACTTGCGATAAGTTACTGCTCTTGGTGTATCCCAGGATTCAAACACGGCATTAATGGCCATCTTAAGTTGCTCCTTTGGCTCCTGAGGGAAATGAATTTGTTCTTTTTCCCGAAGCATAGCTAAATATCGGGCAAGGACATTCCGAAGCCCCTCAACCGACAGCTCAGTATCAAGTTTTACTCCCTCTTCTTCTTTGACCTCGTTTAAGATAAACTCAAAATTTTCATGTTTTACTCCTAAAACGACATTTGAAAACATCTGGATAAATCTACGATAAGAATCATAAGCCATCCTTGGATTTTGTGTCTTCTTCGCCAATCCTTCTACGGAGTGAGTATTTAATCCTAAATTCAGGATGGTGTCCATCATCCCCGGCATAGATATTTTTGCCCCGGAGCGAACCGAAACAAGCAGTGGATTTTCTGGGTCACCAAATTTCTTACCCATTACCTCTTCTAACTTCTTCATATTCTCCTCAATCTCTCCTTCTAACCCTTCTGGATAGGCACCGTTATGTTGGTCATAATAAATACAAGCCTCTGTCGTAATGGTAAATCCCGGTGGCACAGGTATGCCAATGTTGGTCATTTCAGCCAATCCTGCCCCTTTTCCTCCTAATAAATCTTTCATGTCTTTAGTCCCTTCTGCTTTACCCTGAGCAAAAAAATAGATGTGTTTTTTTGTTGCCATTTTAAAAACCTCCATTATTTAGTTAAATTTTAAATTTGGTAATGAAATATTATATAAAAATATATTGCTAATGTCAACCTTTTTTTAGTAAGAAAAAGTTTGACAATATTTAAAAAGTTTATTATAATAACCTTTAATGAATTTAGCCAATAAATTAACCTTATTAAGAATTATTCTGGTGCCTTTTTTTGTCATATTTTTAGCCTATGACAATGTGTACTCTTATTATCTAAGTCTATTGGTATTTCTTATCTGTGCTATAACAGATATTTATGACGGTAAGATTGCTCGAAAGTATGGATTAGAAACTACCTTTGGAAAGTTTGCCGACCCATTAGCCGATAAAATATTAGTTTCTGCGGCGTTTATTTATTTTGTAGAGATGCCAGCGTTACACATACCCGCATGGATGGTAATCTTGATTATTACACGAGAATTTGTGGTTACAGGACTGAGAATGATTGCGATGTCAAAAGGTGTAGTCATTGCCGCTTCGTTAAAAGGTAAATTAAAAACCACCTTTCAGATTACGACAATTATCATTATTTTACTTATCCTGGTTATAAAGACATATCTGCGGGATTTTCTTGGAATAGAAAATACCCTTTTCCCTTTTTCAGTGGTTTTAGAATATACACCTTTAATTTTAATGTCAATAACTACCTTTTTTACAGTGATAACCGGTATCTGGTTTACTATTTTACATAAAAAACTCGTAACTATTTAGCCATCTATAGTGAGACAACATTATTTATTCCATATCGGATGTAAAACACTAATGTTGTTATCACTGATATTTCCAGTAATAACATCATTTAACCCATCGTTATTTACATCAGCAATGGCTAATCCTCCAGGTGCTTTACCGGTAGGAAAATATAAGGGAGGAAGGAGATGTCCTTTATTATCCTGAAGATAAATAGTGAAGGTTTCTCCGTGTGTGGTTACTAAGTCAGCTCGGCCGTCATTATTAATATCACCTATTTTTACCCCGCCAGCCCGACCGTCTTTACTTGTCGCCGTGCCAATTAGTCCAAATGAAGTCTCATCCTTTCGTCCAAAAATGGAGACAGGGCCTCCAGAGGCGGCAATTTCATTTATTCCATCACCCGTTAGGTCTCCGATAGCAACCGTAGATGGATTTCCACCCGCAGTTTGAAGTGCCCCCATTGGCAGAAGAGACTTATCTGGTTGTTGGAAATATGCATTCACGGTGTTGTTTCCATAATTAACCGTCGCAATATCTTCTCTTCCATCCCCATTTATATCTCCGATGGCTAACCAGTATGAAATTGGACCTGAGGCATAAACAATATGGCTAAATATTTCATTTCCCTGTCGTTGCATTGTTAGACTCTCACATTTTTTAAAAGAACCAAGTAGATAATCATAACTTTCCTTAACCTCTGGTAACCAGGTAAAAATACTAATAGAAGTTGCCCCTGAATTAGGGACAACAATATCATTTCTTCCATCGCCATTAACATCACCTACGGCTAATCCATAAGGGCCTCGTTCAGTGCGGAATACCATTGCTTGAGTGAGTGTGCCACCTTTATTTTGAGTAAAGATATGAATAACATCAGCCGCCGCACAACCAACCACCACATCATTTAACCCATCAGCATTCATATCCCCTATGCCTACCCCAAAAGGACCTTGATTAACGGGATAGGTGGTTTGTGTGGCTAATTTTCCATCGGCTAGTTGAATAAAAACACTGATGTTGTTATCATAATAGTTAGCCGATACAACATCATTTAATCCATCGCCATTAACATCTCCAGCCGCAATAATTCCCGGGGAGCCACCGGTTTGATATGAGGTAGGTAAGGTCATTGAAATCTCGCCACCTTTTGGGGCTCTGGCATCGTAAGAAAATTCTACCACCTGATATGGTGAAACATTTCCTTCACGGTCACTCGCCGCCAAATAAAGCCTGTGTCCCCCACTTCCACTTACCCTTAAATTCTTAATGTAGGGATTGATTGTCCAGTTAGTATTAGGTTGCTGGTCGAGTTTATAGAAATAAGCCACTATTTCCTCACCGGCTGGTGGTTTCCAGGTGATATTAAATGAATGTTTCCCTGCCTCTTGAGTAACCTTTATATCTATGGGTGGATTGATTGTTTTAGCCCAAACTACACTCTGGATAAAAAAGATAAATAAAAAGATTAATATTTGCATTTCTAATTTCCTCCTTTGATTTGGTAATTAGTTACCAGTTCATCTAACCGATTACTTACTTTTAATTTCGTAAAGCCCTATTTTATAAAAGAATTGGTAACTATTCACCATTCACAATTCACCATTCACAATTTCTTCCCTAAATTTCCTTAATAATGGTGAATGGTGAATTGTCAATTGTGAATTATCACTCTTCACGGTGTCAAGCAAACCTGGCCCAAGAGTTCGATGCACCGCTATAGCGCATCCAATGACTCTATTCGATAATTCATCAAATTTCACTTCGTGCTCTCCGTACCCTTCGTGGTGAATAGTTACAAGAATTGTAACTATTTATCCCGGTGAAGTAAGACAGTAGGTTCACGGAGCAAGGAAGCTTATTTTCTACCTTGCTCTTTTGTTTCACTTCGGATGGTTAAATAGGTAGAAAGAATTTTATCATATTCTGGAGTAGTATGTCAACAAAAATTTGAATTTATCCGTAGATTATGCGAATTTACGGTAACTGTTCACCGCAGAGACACAGAGACGCAGAGAAAAAAATTAAAATCTATTGGTAACTATTCAGCCACAGATGGACACAGATGAAACACTGATTTTATTTTTTTATCCGTGCTAATCCGTGTTAATCAGTGGCTGAATAGTTACTTTATTTCTATGTCTTCTCTGCGAACTCTTGCGTCTCTGCGGTAAAGGACTACCTGAACGGTTACAATTTACGCAGAAATGCCCATAGCACCTTATCGAGCTGAGATTTTGTATGGGTTGCCATCACACTCAGTCTTATACGGGATTTTCCTTTTGGCACGGTTGGTGGTCTTATCCCTGGGGCAAAAATGCCATATTCATAAAGAAAATTTGCTACATCCATCGTTTTATTGCTATCTCCTATAAATACAGGGATAATTGGGGATTCACTCTCCATTGTATCAAGCCTTAAGTTTTGTAATCCTTGTTTTAAATATTGGATATTCTCCCATAATTTCTGTCTGTGATGAGGTTCTGTTTGAATTATTTCTAATGCCGCCAGGGCTGAAGCCACTTGAGCTGGTGGAAGTGCTGTTGAATAGATAAAACTTCGTGCCTTGTTTTTCAGGTATTCAATTAAAGCCGTAGAACCGGCAATAAATCCACCAAGACTTCCCAATGCCTTACTTAAGGTTCCCATTGAAATATCAATTTTTCCTTCTAACCCAAAATATTCAATTGTCCCTCGACCTTCTTTTCCCATTACCCCGGTGCCATGGGCATCATCGACCATAACTAATGCCTTGTATTTTTTGGCTAAACCGACTATTTCTGGCAAAGGAGCAATATCCCCATCCATACTGAATACGCCGTCAGTAATAATCAGTCGAAGTCTTGCAGATTGAGTTTTTTTTAAAATCTTTTCAAGGGAATTCATATCTTTGTGGGGATAGATTCTCAAAATTGCCTCGCTTAATCGACAACCATCAATGATACTGGCATGATTTAATTTATCAATGATGACGACATCACCTTTTTTAGTCAGGCTTGATATTACTCCAAGATTAGCCGCATAACCAGAAGAAAAGACAAGTGCAGACCTGGTTTTTTTAAAATCAGCCAATTGTCTTTCTAATTCACAATGCAGGAAAGTAGTTCCCGAAACTAACCTTGAGGCACCACTGCTACAACCAAATCTTTCAATAGCCTCTTTAGCCTTCTCTTTAACTTTTGGGTGCTGACTTAAACCAAGATAATCATTTGAGGCTAAAAGGATGTATTCTTTTTTGCCAATGACAATGGTAGGTCCGTTAAGGGAATCAAGGACTTTTAACTCCCTATAAAGTCCTTGTTTCTTGAGATTATTTAGTTCCTCTTTTAAACTGACTAAATCCATAAGTGGCGGATTCATTCTTTCTTATCCAAAAACTTCCTGGCCATCTTTCATACCTTTTGTATGAGTTGAAAGCCAGTTCCAGTTTCTCTGGATGTTTTAAGTGCATATAACTTCCAGACCAGAGAACCTCAAAGGTGGTATTAAAACTTAAAAATGCTTGAAGTAAATATTGTTCGGTCCAAAATTTACAATCACCTAAAACCCATTTTTTAGGATATTCTGCAGGCAAGAATATATCGTGAAAATGAACAATTACTCTTTTATTGAGTCTTGGCAATATTTCAAGATATTCATACTGAGTAACCGCTCAGGCTATATATCAAAAGTGTAAGAAAGGGGATAAGGAGATAAAGGGAGATATGGAGATTATTCATTGTAATTTGCAAAATTTTAGAATGAATTTATCTCCTTATCCCCATATCTCCTTTTCTTACACTATTTCAACCTTTATGCTAGATTAAGACACCACCAAAATTTTAGATATTGAATAACTCTTGCTTTTTCTTCAGGGAGAAGTGATTTAGATTTTTGGCTAATTTGCCAGAATTCGTCAACAAATTGCCAAAAATCTATTGCTTCATAACTGGTTTTACAAAGTAGGTCTAAATAAAGTTCTCTATCTTTAATTATCAAAGGGATACCTGATGTCAACACGCTATAAATTAGTGTTGGAGCAACTCTATTTAAGACAGCAAAATCTACTTCTGCTTGCAAAATCTTTTCCACATCTGCCCAGATTTGATGTTCTTTGGGATAATCTCTTTGTGTTTCTATTTCTAAATATTCTTTGGGTTTAAAATAGACAGCAATATCCCAATCAGAGATTTTTCTTTCTAAGTTTTTACTTCTTGAACCAAATAAAAAGGCTAAAATTACTGACGGCACTTTTTCAAAATAATTAGTAAGTGTTTGAATCTTTACCTGTTTTTCTTCCATTAAATTGTCTCCCGGCAGGGTTCTTGGGACACAATACTTAATTTCATCCTTCATCTTACCCAATTAGTATTGTGACCGGCGATTTCGATTTCCCACGGCACTTTGCCCTCCTTTAATTTTTTAGGGCATAAACTTGTGTCATTATCTTCTCAAATTCCTTTTTAATGTTACGAAAAAAACTTCACTAACTTGCCGTTCTAATCCTTTTTATCATTTCCCAATCCTCTTTTGATACCCCTTTAAAAAGAAGAAGTAAAAGAATGTAGATGGCTACTCCTGCTCCTATACATAAAAACAGGTTAAAATTTCTTCCCAGATAAAGAAACATACCCATAATAATAGAGGCAAAGATTATTTTAAATGTCTGCGTTGAGAATAAAGTAATCCCTTCTTTCACTTTACTTAGGTATATAAATCCCCATAAGGTAATAAGAAGATCTCCCGAAAATACACTCAGACTAACACCAATATGCTTTAACTTTGGAATTAGAATGAAGTAAAGCACGACGGTGACCACTAATCCTGTTCCGGTAATATAAGTAATGTTCCTTTCCCGATTAATCGAAACAAGGGCCTGAATACAAATACTCTGGATAAATACAAGTGGTATTGTCCATATAAGTA
This sequence comes from bacterium, assembly GCA_040757115.1. Classification (NCBI taxonomy): domain Bacteria; species bacterium. Next base: position 9,632 of record JBFLYA010000102.1, read on the forward strand.
TTTTTAGAACAGGAATTGAATTAACAAATTTCCCTCCATATATCAACAGGATTATTTTATCTGTTAAAATAGTTGTTCCCACCGCGAGTGGAATTCCTATCATCAGCATATATTGACTGCTCTTGTTGAAGATATAAATAAACCCTTTGCTTTCTGATTTATGAAGATTAACTAATACCGGAAATAACGCTGTGGCAAAATAAACCGGGAGGGTTTTAAGAAAATGAGCTAATTTAGCCGAAGCTGAATACCACCCGGTTACTGCATCTCCAGCTATTCTCGACAGCATTATGTTATCCAGATTAACAAACAGTATCGCAATCACAATTAGGGTCATAAAAGGTATACTTTTTCTTCCCAACTCCTTCCAGAAGGGAATATCTATTTCAAATTTAGGCCTGGCAAATCTCTTTATAACAAATAGAAGAGTAAAGAAAAGATATAAAATACTGACAAAGAAATGAATTATGACGAAGCCAACCAGACCATAATCTAAGAGAAGAATTGGGAAACCAAAGATTAAAAGTGAAATATTCTGAATAATATTTAACAAGGCACTATACTCAAATTTCTGAAATGCCTGAAAGCACCATTTGAATCCATCAGATAGGGCTAAAAAAAAATATGACCCCCCCAGGATGTAGATGATTAATTTTGTCTCCGCGGGACAATTCAATATACCTATTGCCAGACAGATGATGATAAATCCAATTATAGATAATCCTACCCTCATCAAGCCAATATTCCCAAGATACTTTCCTGCTCTGGATTCATCTTCTGCTACTTCACGCACGGCTAAAGTGCCTATTCCCATATCAGTTGTCATAAAGAATATCGTCACGAATGAGACTGCAAATGCATACTTACCTAATCCTACATCACCAATTACCCTGGCCAGATAGGCAAATATTAACACCGAGAAAACTCTACATAGGACATTCCCTAAAAACAAAACACCTGTATTTTTGGCTACTCTTCTTGCTATACCCATTTATAACAGTTTGCCTTCCCCTACAATATCTATATTATTATTTTAACACATCTAAAGTGAAAATGTCAAGAGGATTTAAGATTTTTCCTTGAAAATGATGATGGGATTTGTAATTCCTCACGATACTTTGCCACTGTTCTCGAGGCAATATTTATACCCTGTTGTTGAAGTAAAGTGGTGATTTTACTATCGCTTAACGGATTTTGTTTATTTTCCAGTGCAATTATCTGTTTTATCTTTTCTTTAATAGATAGAGTAGAAACAGTTTCTCCTTCTTTGGTCGTTAGACCTGTTTTAAAGAAGAATTTCAATGGATGGACTCCATAAGGTGTTTTAACAAATTTGTTTGCGATTGTCCGACTGACTGTGCTTAAATGAAGATTAAGTCCATTCGCAATATCTTCTAATCTCATTGGGACAATCTTTTCTGGTTTGCCATCCTGTAAAAATTGCTGTTGTAGCTCAAATATTACCTTTGCCACATGGGTTAATGTCTTTTTTCTCTTCTCCATACAATCTAAGAAAAATAAGGCTGATTTCAATTTCTTTCGGATATATTCATTTTCTTCTGCAGAGAGATTTTTATCTTTTAACAATCTTTGATAGTAAGAACTAATTCTTAGCGAAGGTATCCATTCATCATTGAGTTCTAATTTAAGTCCTTCTTCCTCTGTATTTGAGATAATAATCTCCGGGATAATGTATGGCGGGTAGAATTTTTCATATAATCGAGCCGGTTTTGGCTCCAACAATTTAACAAGTAGTTCAACTAATTCTTTTACCCGTTCTACTGTAATATTCATTTTAGAGGCAATCAGGTCATAATTTTTATCTTGAATTGCCTGGAGGTAATTTTGAATTAAAGGTCCTAATGTTTCCTCCATTCCTAATTCTTTAGCCTGAATTAGCAGGCATTCTTCCAAATCCTTAGATCCCACCCCGGTGGGTTCAAATTCTTGAATCTTATTCAAGACATCTTTAACTTCCCCCAGACTGACCTTTGCCTCTTTGGCTATCTCCTCAACCGCACTATCAAGATAGCCATCTTTATTGATGTTGTCAATAATTAATTCGCCTATTTTATATTCATCATTAGTTAATGAAGGCACCATCCGAAGTTGCTGGAGTAAATATTCTCTAAGAGAAAGTTGATGTGTAGGAATATTTTCATAAATTGGGTTAGACTCGATAGGTGGAGAAGAATCATAGGTAAAAGACTTTTTTGAAGATTCGAAGAAATCCTCCCAATTTATCTCCTCTTGTTTATCATTTTTTTTTATCTCTGGAAAGTCAACAATTGGAAGCTCAAGGGTGGCAATATTATCCTCTTCTAAAACCGGATTTTGAAGTAACTCTTCATTTATCTTATCTACTAATTCCAGGTTAGAGAGTTGTAATATCTTGATTTTCAATTCCTGGAGTGGGGAAAATTTCATTTGTTGGCGTTGAGTTTGGTCAAGAGTTACTTTTGGCATAAGAAAACCTCGTCTTTAAATATATTGATAATGGGTAACGAAGGTAAATGGAGTATTGGAATTTATTTCTTCACCCATCCATTATTCCATCACTCTAATACTCTATATTAGTTCCTGGATAATACTAATTTTATTGCCGCCATTTATGGCGTTACGGTCATAATCTTTCGGGCTATTTCAGGGTATTTGGCAATAAATTTCAATTCAGAGTCAACCAAAGGTTTCTGGGTATGGACATTGGCGTATCTGACTAAGTCTAATATTCTATTTGCCTCTACCTGGTCTTTAAATGCTATCTCTAATTTTTCTGCAACATTTCTAAAGCCTTTAATTCCTGAGTATTCACCGGCAACAATTTTTCTACCAGTTTCTATCACTTCTGGTTCGCCAAGGCCTAATTCTTCGAAATCATACAATTCGTAATTTCGGGCATCTTTTAATGCTCCGTCAGCGTGGATACCGGATTCATGGGCAAAGGCATTGGCGCCAACGGCGACTTGATTTATTGGGATAGGAACACCAAAGGCTATGGAGGCATATTTAGCGATTTTCCAGGCACAGGATAATTTCACCCGCTCATCTAAAACATATTTATTCTCAAATCCGCGTGATTTTTGTAAGGCTAAGATAACTGAAACTAAGTCAGCATTTCCTGCTCGTTCACCCATACCATTCACACAGACATTAATATAGGCATCTACGCCGCCATCAATAGCCCCCTTTGCGCCAGCAACTGAGCAAGCCGTTGCCATCCCGAGATCATTATGGCAGTGCTGTTCAAGAGGCAGCCCTACCTCTTTAGCTAATAATTTCATTCGTTCATAAATGGTAAATGGATCATCATAACCTAATGTATCACAATATCTTATGCGGTTGGCACCATGCTGTTTTGCCGCCTGAGCAAATTCTATCAGAAATTCATCATCTGTTCTCGAGGCATCTTCAGCATTGACTCCCACGGTCAGAATCCCTTTTTCTTTCGCTCTATCTAAAGCATCCGTCATCATCTGGATAATATTTGGTTTAGTCGAACTTTCTTTGGGAGACCTGACGATTCTATCCCCAAATTTCCCTTTCGTCATTTGCTCTGAGGTAGATATAGAGATATTCAGATGTTTAACTTTTGTATTCTCTACACAGGCATCTATATCTTCAACAATCGCTCGACACCATCCAGATAGAATAATGGGTTTAAGCACACCTATTTCGGCTAATTCAAGATTAGCATTAAGATAGTGAATTTCATGGGGAGTGGCTGGAAATCCAAATTCACTCTGGTAGATTCCCATCTCATTAAGATAGAGATTTAGCATTGTTTTTTCTAATTTAGCCAATCCTAATTTAGCTGTTTGCACCCCATCGCGGTTAGTCACATCAATCAAGTAAATTTTGTTCATCACAACCCTCCTCGTAATATTACATAGTCTGAATTAGAGTTCTGCAAAACTAAGAAACTGTAGTTTTTAAGCGGGTATTTAACACCTCTATTTTTATCAATTTCCTACAAAGAGCAAAATGCAAAACTCGTTTATAGTTTAGGGTTTATAGTGTATAGTTTATAGTGTATAGTGTATAGT
>JBFLYA010000103.1 GCA_040757115.1 bacterium
ATAAACTATAAACCATAAACTATAAACCATAAACTATAAACTATAAACTATAAACGAGTTTTGCATTTTGCTCTTTGGAGGAAATTGATAAAAATAGAGGTTTTAAATACCCGCTTAAAAACTACAGTTTCCTGGTTTTGCAGAATCCTAAGTTACCAATTATAAGGAGGAAGTTAAAAATGCCAATTCATAAATCTGCTCTTAAACGAGCAAGACAAAATGAAACAAGAAGACAACACAATGTTGCGGTTAAATCAACTCTAAAAACTTATACTAAAAAAGTAATTGAGGCAGTTGAGAAAAAAGATGTCGAATCCGCAAAAAATGCCTTAAATACATCCATTAAAATGTTGGATAAGGCAGTGAGTAAAGGCATTATTCACAAAAATAATGCGGGCAGACGGAAATCAAAATTGACGATTAAAGTTAATAAGCTATCTTCTATGTAAGTGAGGAGGGTGTAAAAATGACGATAGATAATTTGACGCGATTAGAAGAACGGGTAAATAAACTATTGGATGAAATAGAACGCTTAACGAAAGAAAACCAACAACTCCAGGAACGAATAGCCGAGTTTCCTTATGGCGATCTTGAGGCACTTAAATCCGAAAATCTATCATTGAAGGATGAACAAAAACAATTGAAGGAAAGAATAAATAATATACTTACTATGACCGAAAAGGTGTTAAGATAAATCCTTCGATAGGGGGATATTTAAACTGCTATGGAGCAAAATAAGATCGAGGTAGAAATCTTTGGCGCTAGTTATACCATTAAAAGTGATGAAAATCCTACATATACGGCAGAACTGGCTCAATTTGTCGATGAAAAAATGCGAAATATTACCCAAAAAACGGATACTGTCTCCACCGGCAAAATCGCAATATTAGCCGCTCTTCATATCGCTGATGAGCTATTTAAGATAAAAAAAACTATTGATTTTAAACTTGATAGATTAACGCGGAAAATAGATGCTAAATTAAAACAAATCCCAGAAAAATAGTCTCATCTCAGTTTCTTTATTTCCCTTTTACAAATTTTAAAAATAGCATTCCTTGGACTTGAAAAATATTCATATCGGGGATAAATAAGATAGATAGAAGAATAAGAAGGGTATTTTTTTATCATTATTTCTAAATTTCCCTTTTTCTTTTTGCAAGTAATAACCTTAATGTCTTTGCGGAGAAAAGAAACATTCTGGCAATACCAAAAACAAGTCGCATACCCCCAATTAGAGATGACTAAAGAATTATGGGGTAGCCAGCGTAATGCTTGAGAACAAAAGTCATAGGGGGAAAAATACTTGCTCCGGTCAATTTTATATCCACCCAGCCAATATGGTAATTGAAAAGAAAAAAATAAACTAATAATTATAATGGCTTGTGTCCAGAGTTGTTTATGCGGCGAAGTCCTTTTGATTAAAAACCAAATCCCCATGCCAATGAATAATGAAAAGAATAGATAAGTGGGAAGATATAAACTCCAAATATCACCAATGTCATAATTTATACAAAAGATAACCAAAAATAACCACATTAAAGAGATAAGAAGTGTAAAATTTTTATTAAATGATTTAAGGAAACCTATAATTCCGAAACTAAAGGCAAAAGCAGGAAATTGGGTAATGAGTAAGAGAAAATAATGCCACAAATTTTTAGTGACCTCAAAAACTGGGCTACAAAAGAGTAATTTCTTAAAGTGGCTACCAGAGATATAGTTGAAAAAATCCTTGAAAGTAGTAACTTTACTCCAGTTGACTACGATAATATCATCAAATGACCGTATGGGAATGTAAAGATAGATACTCAAACCGAGGAAAAAAGGCAGGATGAATTTACCCAGCTGTCTAACTCGTTCTTTGATAATAAAATAGAAAAAAACAGGTAGAAAAAGGATAATTGTCAGATGATTCCCAAGGCTTAAACCATAGATAAAAAAGAAAAGGTAAAGCAAAAGTGTTTTTTTGCCTTGCCGCCAGATTAAAAAGATTACGATTAATAGACTTAGAAGGAAAATATTAAGTGTATAGACCTCAGCTTTGGTCGAAAGCGTCCAGCAGGTATAAGAAAACCCAAAACAAAAACTGGACATTAACCCTGAAAATCGAGACTGGGTAATGAAAAAGATAATGAGAAATATCAAACTACAACTAAGTGCAGAAAAGAGAGCGGACATTAAGTTTAATCTGAAGGCAATCTCGCCAAATGGAAGAAAGGTAAAGAGTTTACCTAGTAAAAGATAGAGGGGATAACCAGGGGCATGGGCAATGCTTAATAAATAGGCACAGGTAGCCAATTCACCACTATCATCTAATCCAACTCCAGGAGTTAATGTTCGAAGATAAACACCAAAAGTAAAAAAGAAGATAAATAACGATAGCCATTTGTTCATCGGTAATATTATATATTTATTATTCCTTAAAGTCAACTTTTTTGGTAACCGTTCACCGCACAGACACAGAGACGCAGAGAAAAAATTAAAAACTATTTACCAGACGCAGGATTCCATCACGGATTTTCATCAGTGCAATCTTTTGAGGACCGACATCTCATGATTGATTAACAATTGGGTTTTGATGTCCTATGTATTCCAATGATTGCCTCAATAATCTTTTCTGTTATCTGATTTATTTCTCTGTTCCTCTGCGTCTCTGCGGTAAATTACCACCTGAACGCTTACAAAGAATCAGAATGGGACGAAAATGCATCTTTTTGATGATTTAATAAATTTTATCTTTCCATCTAAATGTAGAACTTGTGGTAAATTGCTTCCAACTTTAGCAGAAAAATATATCTGTAATGAATGTTTCTCAAAGATAAACAGGGTCAGTCCTCCTTATTGTGATAAGTGCGGAAAGATGTTAGTCGAGTCATTTAACGAGATTGAAAAACCCCTATGTGAAGAATGCCAGATTCACAAAAGACACTTTTTTAAAGCACGAATAATGGGTGTTTATGAAGGTATTTTACGAGAGAGTATTCATATATTTAAGTTTGAAAAGAAGATATGTATGCAAAAGCCACTAAGCGAATTACTGGTTAATTATCTTAAAGAACAACAAGGAGATTTAATTAGCCAGATTGACTTTATCATCCCGGTGCCATTACATCGAAAAAGATTTAGAGTGCGTGGGTTTAATCAGGCACAACTGTTAGCCTTTCATATTGGCAGGTATTTTAATCTACCATTAAATCTTGACCTGAAACGAATTAGATTTACCACGCCGCAGATGAATCTGGAAAGGGAACAGCGGATACAAAACATAAAAGGTGCATTTGCGGTAAAAAATCAGCATATAATTACGGACAAACATCTATTATTAGTCGATGATATTTTCACCACCGGAGCAACTGTAAATGAATGCAGTAAAGTGCTTATGAAAGCAGGAGCAAAACAGGTCTTTGTCTTAACATTAGCCAGGGGAAGATAATCACTGGTGGTCCACTTTAGTTTGAAAAGGGGTAAGCATTCAGATAACAGAGAGCAGTGGACAGAAATTTGTAAGCATTCAGGTGGTGTAACAAAAGGAGATGTGGAGATTAAGGAGATAGGGAGATTTATTAGAAATTAGTAGAAACTAATAGAAATTTATGGAAATTTGGGTGGTGTCTGAAAATAACGCTAAGAGTGAAATCTATGCAGATTTGGTGTAAAAAAGGGGATAAGGAGATAAAAGGAGATATGGAGATTATTCATTGTAATTTGCAAAATTTTAGAATGAATTTATCTCCTAATCTCCATAATCCCCATATCTCCTTTTCGGACACTATTTCAACCTTTATGCTAGATTGAGACACCACCGAAATTTGTTGTTTTCCACAATCAATTTCTACCTATTTCTATAAATTTCAATCTATTTCTATTATCTTATCTCCATATCACCCTTATCTCCTTATCCCCTTTCTTACACTTTTGATATATAGCCTGAACGGTTACAGAAATTTGACCTCTTCCCCTGTTAAGTTTTTAATAATCTATGTCGATATTAATTAAAGGAGGTGAATAAAGAAAGATGGCCGCAGTTACTCCTTTAGTAACTCAAGTTGATTTCCTAAAATTATTAGTTACTCAACTCGAATACCAAAATCCATTGGACCCACTAGATAATGCAGAGTTCCTTGGTCAAATGGCAGAATTCTCTAATTTACAACAATTGATTAGTTTGAACGAAAATTTCAGTGAATTGACTACTAATTTCGCATCCCTTAATAGTTCTATGCTAAAAACTCAAGCATTATCCCTCCTTAATACAGTAGTAAATTTTACAGACCCGGTAAACGGTGAGATTTTCACAGGCATGGTATATCAGGTAAAATTTATCGAGGGGATTCCGAAATTAACTGTTATTCACGACCAGGGAACATCCGAAATAGGACTTGATAATATCATTAGTGTTATGGTTCGGTAAAACTGATATTGAAAGGAAATAAAGAATGGAACCATTAGACATAGAGGTTAATTTAGCTCAACAGGCAGAAGTAGGTAGAATGCAACAAGCCGGGATATACCAGATAAATGCCTGGCAAGAACAAATAGCAGGTAAACTGGAATTAGAGGCTGAAACTTCTCAAACATCAGTTCAAACCACTCAATTATCAGAAGAAGAACAAATTGAAAAAAGAAAAGGTGACCGTAACAAAAATCCATACTGGTGGAAAAAACAGTACCAGTATAAACAAATAAATAATATTCATCTTGAAGAGATACAACCAATTCCTCATCCAATCAAAGGTAGATTCATTGATGTCTTTAGATAAAGGTAGCCCTTCAGATACGACGGCACAAGAAATGTGCGTATGTGTTTAGCGTGTTCTGAATGATGCTAATTTAAGGCGTAACTCTTTGGTAAATAATAAGATGCCGATGTAAAATATTCCACGAAGAGCTTAATGCAAATATCAAAATGTAAAAAGCAAAATGACAAAGCAAAATGCAAAAATACTTGTAAGGCAATAAAAAAAATCAAATATTAAAAATCAAAAATAAGAATAAAAGAATTCCTTAATTTTGATATTTGCTCTTTGATTTTTGATATGATATTTGATATGTCATTTTGCATTTTAATATTTAATTTTTGATTTTGTATTACACAACTTGTTGTGTTTGAAGTGGTTTCGCACTAAGTCAGTACCATTCATTTGTGCTCTCTGACCACGCTAAACAGGTACGAAATATGCCTCCGTATCTTAGTGAGGCGAATAGTTACGAAGGAGGAAGATGTCAGGTATGAGTGATAATGAGAGTAAGAATTTTTGGCTTACAATTCCAGGTATTATCACTGGAATATCTGCTTTTGTCACCGCAATAGGTGGACTTCTAATCGCACTTCATCAAACCGGACTGTTGGGACGACCAAATAACCCTTCGCAACAGATAGAGATTAAAAGAGACAAAGTCTATGTTGTGGGTAATGTTCGTGATGAATCAGGTAATCCTTTGAGCGGGGCAACTATCATTGCTATTAATACAGATAATAAACAGGAAATTGGAAAAGAAACAGCAGATACGGATGGTTCTTTTGAGATGAAGCTGGAATTCGACCGAAACAAAGACCGCATTAAGTTAATAACCCAAAAAGATGGTTATGAAAAGTATACGATAGTATTAGGAACTGAGCAGGTTTCGTATCCATCAATATTGCTCAAAAGTAAAAATTGAGAGGTAATTATGACTTTGAAATTAAAAAGTATTATTTATGCAATTAAGTCTATCGTTTTAACTCCGAAGTTTTTTCTTCTTATTTTAATATTCATCATTATTTCTAATGTCCAGGCTCAGCGCTTATTGCCTAAAAGCATAATATCAATAAAAGATAAGGCTGAAATGGTGCTAATCCCTGAAGGTCCATTTATTTCGGGTATGAACCAGAATGACATTAGAAATCTTATAAGAGGACTTAGGACACCAATGATGGATATCTATAAATCTGAATTCCCAATGAAAAATAAAATTCTTGGGAATTATTACATAGACCGTTACGAAGTTACAAATGAACAATATGAACGCTTTATGAAAGAAACAGGTCATCGAGCTCCGAAATATTGGGACTGGCCTCAATTCAACGGTAAGCGTCAACCGGTAGTCGGTGTAGGATGGGAAGATGCGAAAGCCTACTGCGAATGGGCAGGGAAAAGGTTACCAACTGAGGATGAATGGGAAAAAGCGGCACGAGGGACCGAAGGATGGATATGGCCATGGGGAAATACGCCAGATGAAGGAAATTTTAACGGCAGGGAACAGGCAAACTATGGCCCTGTAAATGTAGGCTGTTTTCCATCAGGCAATAGTCCTTATGGAATCAGTGATATGGCGGGCAATGTCTGGGAGATGACTTCTGGTATTTGGTGGAAAGGTAAGGATAAAACAATGCACACAATGCGTGGAGGTTCTTTTCTTAATATATCTCCAGATGTTCGAGTAACTATCCGTTGGGCCGCTAAGAATGAAAAAGAGGGCGCAGAGTGGCTTGGCTTTCGTTGTATAATGGATGTTAAAGATATGGAAAGATTTTCTACTAAACCTATTTTGAAACCGGGACGCATTAAAAAATAAATGAGTAATATTAAACGCTTGTCTATTCCTAATTCTATCCTTATACTAACTCTTATTATCTGGTTTGGTTTGGTGGCAATAAATTACTATAAACATCACCCTTCGCTCTATCAGACACTTACGGGCTTAATTGAAATCTCGAGTGTCTTGTTCTTTCTTATCTTCATTTTACTTACTGCATTTCTTGGTGGGCATACTCTTTTCAATCTTTTTAAAATCGAGATTAAAGGATTAGAAAAATTCCTGTTTTCTATGGGGCTTGGGTTTGGGGTATTAATGTATTTAACCTTTTTTTTAGCCACGGCTGGGTTATTATATACTCAAGCGGTCTGTGGGGTAATGATAGCCATTATCTTTTTGAGTATTAAAGATTTAAAAAAACTCATCCCTCAGAAACAGAAAAAGAAACCTAATCTTTCCCAAAAGACAAAAAATTATTCTTTACTTGATTTAAGTTTAGCCGTTATTTTGTGTCTTACTATTCTTGGGGTTTTAATTAGCACATTGACACCTCATATCTCCTGGGATTGTGCGGTTTATCATTTGAATGTTCCAAAATTCTATCTAAAAGAACATAGATTTATCCCAATTCTTCATATTGTTGCCTCTAATATGCCTTTCAATATCGAGATGCTTTATACCATAGCCCTTTCTTTGAAAAATCCTGTTGTGGCTAAACTCATCCATTTCTCATTCGGGATTTTAACCCTGTTATGTATCTATTCTTTTTGTAAAAGATACTTCAATCAACAGATAGGTCTATGGTCAATGGTAATTTTTTATCTAAATCCTGTGACACTTTTTGTGGCTAACATTTCCTATATAGATTTAGCGGTAACTTATTATTTTCTCCTGGCCTGCTATGATTTTTTTCTATGGTCAGACCCGATGAATCAGGATGCGAAAAAGGGACGATGGTTAATTTTAATGGCGATATTTTGTGGAATTATGATGGGCGCAAAATATACCGCCGTCTTTGGTACATTTATTCTTGGTGCTGGGATTTTTATAAAACTCTTTTTTTCAGAGCAGGTTAATTTTTTTAAAATATCAAAGCAAACCTTACTTTTTGCTTTTATCTCCTCTCTCTTTGTTATCCCCTGGCTTATCAAGAGTTATCTATTTACTGGCAATCCTGTTTATCCAGCGGCTTATAATCTATTTGGCGGAATTAACTGGGATAAGGAACTTGCTGACCAATTTGCAAAGTGGCAGTTTGGTAAAATGGGTAAAAAAGAGATATTATCATATCTCCTACTTCCCTGGCAAATGACTATTCATGGAAATTATGGACAGATATTTGATGGTATTTTGAGTCCACTCTATTTAATTTTTATCCCTTTTCTTATCTTCCTTAAGGAAAGAAATAAGGTCATAATCTATTTATTATGTTATTCTATGTCCTTTTTTATATTATGGAGTCTTTCTATTCAAATTTTGAGGTATCTGTTGCCTATTGTGCCGCTGTGGAGCATTATTGTAAGTTATGTGATAGATGCCGTTTCACACAAAGGCAAAATTCATAAGATAGCTATCTGGACGCCGACATTGATTATCCTCCTTTCCATTCAACTTCCTCATCTTTTTCAGTATTCGACTGATGTTTTGGCCGCGGTCGGGTTAGAAAGTAAAGATGCTTACATCAGCCGAACATTTCCTCCATATAAGGTATTTAAGTATATAAATGAGAAACTAAGTGACCGTGCAAAAATCCTTTGTTTATGGGAAAATCGTGGGTTTTATTGTGAGCGGGAATACTTAGCGGATAGTTTCTTCGAGGCATCTCATATGTTAAAAATGATTCGAAAATGTGGGAGTGCACCACAACTATTAGAAGAGTTAAGAAAACAAGGAATTACACATATCCTTATAAATAAACAATTAGCCGCAATCTTTTATGACAAAAAAGGTGTAGAAATAAAGATAATTGAGGAATTTCTCGGTAGATATTGTCATCTTCTCTATTCGGAAAATGATGTGGATTTGTATGAGATAACTGTTCAGCCACTAATTAGCACGGATAAATAATAGAGGAGAGACGGCACGGTGCTAGGGTCGTGTTGAGTAAGTTTTGCACGGGGTATCATCAGATTTCATAACCTGCAAACGGATAATTAGTAACTGGTAACTGGTAATTGGTTAAATAGTTTCGTCCTGAGCTCAGCCGAACGGTATTTAATTACCAGTTACCAATCACCAGTTACCAGAATCAAATTCCGTGCGTTATTTGTTCAACATGACACTAGAAACTTCATCATTCTACATTCAGTATTCTACATTCGATATTCAATATTATTCCTGTTACCTAAACGATTACGATATTTTTAAAAAATTCTCGGTCAGCCTCTTGACAAAATGGAAAGAATTGTTTTATACTTAAATTGAACATTGGAATTGATAATGACTATATTTGTAAGCGTTCAGGTGTAAGTAGCACAAGTAATTATTTTTTATTCACTGCAATTCAGACACTGGACATCAGACACAAGACTATAGACTCTATTTATGCAGGGAATTAGGTAAACGTTCAGCTACTTAAAAAAATAACTGTAAAATGTAAAATGAGCAATTAAAAATTTAAAAGTCAATTCTGTGTTCTGGCAGTAAGAATTGATTTCCCAATCATCTTGCATTTCATCTATCCTCTCATTTTACATTTTTCATTTTACATTGCCCATTTTACATTATTATTAGATATTTTGTAATGACCTGAACGCTTACCTATATTTGAAACCAATTATTGATAACCGATTACCGACAACTAATAAAAGATGGAATGTATAAAAATGCAAGTAAAAAAAGACAATACTAATCAAATAATTACAAGTCTGAGACTTCAGATAATTATAGGAATAATAAATGCTATTTTTATAAATATAGCCATTAATCTCCTCATGCCGAAGGTTTGGCCCAATTTTCCTGTGGTAGAAGTTTGCATTTTAGTTGGGCTTTTACCTATTCTTGCTTTAATAGACTTAGCCCTTTTTGTCAAATTCAAACAACTTATCCTCAATCTGCTATGGATTTTGGTCATCGATGGCATTATCCTCACTACAATCCTCTATTTAATTGGTGAGATGAGATATTTATTTGTCTTCATCTATCTTATGCCCATTATGATGAGTGCCCCTATCTTTCCGCTAAGGCGTCTTATCATCCTCCCAATCGTTTATTCTCTCTTCTTTACCACCATGGTCTTTTTAGAGTATCTGGGAATGATTCAGATTATCGATACGCCTCATCTTGAGATTACCATCTTCTATATTTTGCTGGTCTCAACCGTAACCATAATCCTTATTCATGCCATAACGATAATTATAGGAAGAACTATGGATAAAATAAATGAAAGGGATTGGCAGTTAAGATTGACCTATAAGGAACTGCAGGATTCACAGGATAAACTTGTTAAGGTAGAGAAACTTGCAGCGGTTTCTCAGATTGCCGCTGAGGCCGCTCATGAGGTAAAAAATCCATTACAGGTCATAAAATCAGGATTATACTATCTGAAAATAACTCACAAAGAGGATATTGATGCCCAGCAGACTATCCAGCAGATGGATAGTGCCGTAGGAAGGGCAACCGGGTTTATCAATGACCTGCTGAATTTCTCAAAGCCACTTGAGTTGAAAACGACTAAGTGCCAGGTGAATAAATTAATCAAGGAGGCAATAAAGGAACTCCCTGAAGAACTTCTTTCTAATATCGATGTAACGCAAAACTTAGCCAGTGACCTGCCGGAGATTAATGTGGATTCTGACCGCATTCGTCAGGTGCTGGTTAATCTGGTGAAGAATGCGGCTGAGGCGATGGGAGGAGTTAAGAGTAAAAAGTTAAAAGTAAAAAGTGAAAGAGGGGGAGATTTTATCAAGATAGGCATCTCGGATACGGGCAAAGGCATAACCACAGAGGATATAAGCAAGATATTCGAGCCATTTTATACCACCAGAGGCAAAGGAATAGGTCTGGGGCTGGCTATCTGCCAGCGATTAATTGAGGCACACCAGGGCAGGATAGAGGTAGACAGTGAAGTTGGAAAGGGAACAACATTTGTGGTATTCCTGCCAATTTAGAGAAATGAAGCCTCTCGGATAAAAAATTCGGTGGTGTCTTAATCTAGCATAAAGGTTGAAATAGTGTCCGAAAAGGAGATATGGGGATTATGGAGATAAGGAGATAAATTCATTCTAAAATTTTGCAAATTACAATGAATAATCTCCATATCTCCCTTTATCTCCTTATCCTCTTTTGGACACCAAATCTGCATAGATTTCACTATTAGCGTTATTTTCAGACACCACCCAAATTTATCTGAGAGCGTTCTAAAAAATAAAGGGGGTTTTGAATCTTTTACTATGTATTTCCCGCAATATCGGCCAAGAAGATTAAGACAGAATGAAAATTTCAGAAGACTGATTTGTGAAACAACATTATCTGTTGATGACCTGATTATGCCTTATTTTGTTGTTCATGGAAAAGGAATAAGACAGGAAATTCCATCAATGCCAGGTAACTTTCATCTCTCGGTAGATGAATTGCTCAAAGAAGTAGAACAAATCGTTAGTTTAAATATCCCGGCTATTCTATTATTTGGCTTACCGGCAAGAAAAGATGAATTTGGTTCAGAGGCTTATTCAGAAAGTGGAATTATTCAGCAGGCGGTCAGGGTTATCAAAGAGAAGGTAAAGGAGATACTTATTATCACCGATGTCTGTCTCTGTGAATATACCTCATCCGGGCATTGCGGGATGGTAAAAGGTGGGAAGATTCTCAATGACCCAACTTTAGACCTTTTAGCTAAAATTTCATTATCACATGTCAAGGCAGGTGCAGATATGGTTGCTCCTTCAGATATGATGGATGGTCGAGTTGGGGCTATCCGCAAGGCGTTAGATGAAAATGGCTACACAGATGTCCCGATTATGTCTTATGCGGTGAAATATGCCTCTTCTTTTTATGCCCCATTTCGTGAAGCCGCTCAATCTACACCTGAATTTGGCGATAGGAAATCATATCAAATGAATATTGCTAATGTCAATGAGGCACTAAGAGAAGCAAGATTGGATATAGAGGAAGGAGCAGATATAATTATGGTCAAACCTGCCTTATCTTACCTTGATGTCATCTATCGTGTCAAGTCCAAATTCCATTATCCAGTCGCCGCTTACAATGTGAGTGGCGAATTTGCAATGATTAAATCCGCCGCAGATAAAGGATTGATTGATGAAAAAAAGGTTGTGTTAGAGGTATTAACCTCAATCAAACGCGCCGGGGCAGATATGATATTGACTTATTTTGCTAAGGATGTTGCAAAATGGATAACGGATGGGAAGTAAGAAAGATTGGTCCTCTAAATTATCTGGTTATGCCTGCTTTTGAATCCGTCCTGCAGGGCGTAACAACTAAAGAGATAGGAGAATTTAACTCGGATAACCCTGAAAAAATAAAAACCAGACTAAACGAGCTTTTTGGGATTAATCAAATAGCCTGGACAACACAACTTCACGGTGATGAAATTTATGTCATTGGGGAAAATAATTTTAATCAATTTGGAACCCAAGAGGCAGATGGTTTAATTACCAATATCCCGGGAATTTGCCTGACGATTAGAATTGCAGATTGCCTGCCAATATTTATTTTAGATAAAAAAAATAAGGCGATTGGTTTAGTCCATGCAGGCTGGCGAGGAACGGTGAAATGTATTGTTCAAAAGGCAATACTTAAAATGATAACGCTTTATGGCTCTTCGCCAGAAGATTTCATAGTTGGATTTGGCCCTTCAATTGGTGTCTGCTGTTATAAAGTCGGGAATGATGTGACGGAATTAATCAAGGATAAAGATTTAGTCAAGGATGGCTATTTAAACCTGCAAAAGGCAAATAAAAAACAATTGCTTGAACTGGGTATTAATAATATTATTCTCAACCAATATTGCACTTATGATGAGCGTGATTTATTCTTTTCTCATCGAAGAGGGGATAAGGGGAGGATGATAGCGTTTTTGCAGATGGGAGTGATGGAGTGAAGGCGCCAAAAAGGGATATAGCCACAGAGTCACAGAGAACACAGAGGGAATATAGCAGTTATTAGTCAAAATTTTACTCAGAGTGGATAAGGGAAAAATCCCAAATCCCAAGCACCAAATTCCACATACCAAAAAGCGAATTAGAGATTAGTGAATTAGAGATTAGATTTTACTAATTCGCTAATTCGCTTAATTCACTAATTCACTAAATGGAATTTGGAATTTGTGATTTGGAATTTCATAGCTATATCTATGTCAAATTTCGATTAATAAGTGCTATAATTCGTGTCCATTTGTGGCTAATTTCTCTAATTCTCTGTGAACTCTGTGCCTCTGTGGCTGAATGGTTACCCAAAATCACTATTCCACTACTCCATCATTCCCGGACTGAATGGAGGTAAAATAATGGATTTTCGAGATATCATTTTACGGCTTTTATTAACCGTGGTTATGGGCGGGATTATTGGAGCAGAGCGGCAGATTCACCGCAAATCTGC
The DNA here is from genome assembly GCA_040757115.1 of bacterium. Lineage (NCBI taxonomy): Bacteria > bacterium. The sequence continues at coordinate 13,072 of JBFLYA010000103.1, forward strand.
CGGAATGAGAACACATATCCTCGTATGTCTGGGTTCGACATTAATGATGCTTATTTCCTTATTTATTTATGATACCTTCAAAGATGAAGTAAATGTTGACCCTGGTAGAATTGTTGGGCATGTCATCAGTGGCATTGGATTTTTAGGTGCTGGCACGATTATCGTTACTGGAGGTTCTATTCGAGGATTAACTACGGCGGCAACACTCTGGGTCACCGCCGCGGTAGGATTAGCGGTTGGCTGTGGATTCTACTTAGCCGCAGGTATAACAACACTTATCATTCTCCTTGCCCTGATATGTTTAGAACCATTTGAAGAAAAATTCCTATCAAAAGATAGAAAAGAGAAAATGGACAGCAATTCTCATTCTCTATAGTTTCGTGATTTTTAGAAGATTGAAATCCCCTGAAAACACAAGGAAGAGGAATTATTGCAAAGTTATGGCTAAACCATGAGTTGCAAAAAATAGTGAGTGAATTACAAAATTCCAAATCACA
>JBFLYA010000104.1:0-10545 GCA_040757115.1 bacterium
AATTTGTTGTTTTCCACAATCAATTTCTACCTATTTCTATAAATTTCAATCTATTTCTATTATCTTATCTCCATATCACTCTTATCTCCTTATCCCCTTTCTTACACTTTTGATATATAGCCTGAATGGTTACCTAAAGTTTTATAATTTTTGGGCCGTAATTATCCAGCGAGAGTCTTTCTTAGATAAATCCAGCCCCATTAATCTTTCCCGACATTCAAGGTCGGTAATTTCAAAATTCACCAGTAATTCTTTTATCTCATTCAGGCTAAAGAAATGTTGCGGTAGGTTTCCTTCGACATCGCCTGGAAGAAGGAATGTTTTTTCTTCGATTTCCTCTCCTTTACCACATTCTGTATCACGGTCTGAACGAAGTGCTAAAAATAGTATTCCTTTTTGCGTCAGGACTCTTTCAATCTCTTGTATTCCTTTTTTTGCCTCTTTAATTAAGATATGGTCTAAAGTTCCCAGACAGATAACCACATCAAAATATTCTGAAGGATATGGTATTTGGGTTAGTGTATTTTTTTTTAGTTCTGCGGTTAGACCTTCCTGGTTTAACCAATTTTGTGTAATCTGGAGTGATTTTTGTGAAATGTCTATTCCATAGACATTAAAGCCTTTTTTGGCTAAATAGATGAGGTGTCTTCCATTACCACAGCCTAAATCTAAGATGCGGTTCACTTTTCTTTGTTTTCTTTCAATCTCTTTCGCCACAAATTGAACCAGGCACTCACCCGGAACCCACATAACATAAGTTCCATCGCCGTAGAATTTATCCCAGGTTTCTTCAAATTTATAATGTTCCATATTTGTAACTATTCAACCACAGATGGGCAGGGATGAAATACTGATTTTAATTTTTGGTAACCGTTCACTTAATCCTTTACCGCAGAGACGCAAGAGTTCGCAGAGAGGAAAATATCTTTTTTTTCGTGTTTTTCGCTGTTTAAAAAGGCTTAAAAACAGTTAGTTAAAAGTAAGTATTAAAAGATTAATAAACAACGAAAGACCCGAAATGCACAAAAAAAAGAAATTTCTGTCTCTGGTGAATAGATTTTAATTTTTTTCTCTGCGTCTTTGTGGCATCTTGCGGTGAACGGTTACTGTAATTTTACTCCTCTCCTCCTGAGTCAATGCGTCCAATTATTTGTGTTGCTATGCGAGTTCCGATAATTCCTGGTCGGCATTTAAACTTAGGTATTTCATTGGCATACATAACTAATGGCTCATCCACCTTAGTTTTTAATCTCATGACATCACCTTCTTTTAATTCTAACATATCTCGCATAGTTACTTCAGTTTTACCTAACTCTACAATAAGAGGGATATTTACATCGGCTATAGTTTTTCGCATTTTAGCCATATCTTCCGGGGAGACGGTTGATTTTATTTCTTCTGATAGGGCAGGTTCACCTTCACCAGTGAATTTTGAAATTATTGGTTCTATTGTAAGGAAAGGTAGGCAAAGAGTCATATTTCCTGTTGTTTCACCTGTTTTTACTTCTATGGTTCCAACAAGTACTTTTTCCTGCGGGGAAGTAATCTGAACAAACTGTGGATTTGATTCAATCCTTTTGACCTGAGGGGTTAAGGTAATTACATTTGCCCAGCCATTTTTTAAATCTATAACAAAATCTCTCATAATACCTTCTACCACCTCAAATTCAATATCTGTCAATCCACGTGTCAGTGAAATAACCTCACCCTTACCACCTAATAATCTATCAATAAAATTAAATATCACATTAGGCGTTACCTCAATTAACGCCATACCTTTCAACGGACTCATATCTATCATTCCGAGCACCGTTGGGACTTGAATAGTTTTGACAAAATCAGCATAGGCAAATTGAGTAACGGTTAAAACTTTTGTTTGAACTGTAGAGGCTAATTTAGCCGATAAAGAGGAGGCAACTTTCTGAGAAAAGGCATCAAATATTACTTGTAGAGAAGCAATTTTTTCCTTACCGACATCTTTAGTTTTTCTAAAATCAAATTCTACAACCCGTTTTTCAAGCTCTTTTAAATCCTCGGTTATATCTTTTTTTTTAGTCACCTTATTTTCCCCCGGTATTTATAGCAGTTATTATTCAAAACTTTACTTAGAATTAAATTTTCTACCAATATATCGTTCCTACGGAACTGCTTGATTTGTCTATCTATTCCTACCAATATTATGTTCCTAACGGAACGATTATTCTCATGCCTTATTTATGGGTATTATCCTATGTAAACTTCCACTTAATAACCGCTATAGAATTGAGTAAACGGTCAGCCAGTGATGAGTAAGCAGAACTCAGTGACTATGGATTTTCGGCTCATTGTTCACTGGATAGTGAGCACTCATACCTATTGAACAAGTATTTGAAAATGGATATCCTCAATTTTCCCTTCTCGTAATATCTCATTGAGTGCCTTTTTCAATTCTTCTTTTAATGCCTTTTTCCCCTCAACGGTTCCTACCTCTATTGTTTTCCCTATGAGAACAGTATTAATAATATCCTTAATTTGAGTTTCTCGTTCACCTAATTCTGCAGATAGCATATCATATTTTTCAGCATCATAATATAAAGTTACATCACTAATTTTAACATAGTGGTCTTCTTCAGGGTCAGATAATCTGGCGAGGTATGCCCCAATCTGATAAACATGTAGAGGTTTTGGAGGGAGTTTTTCCTCATGAGTGGTTTCTGGTTCAAATTCTAATTCAGGTGGAGTTGCTCGTTTTCCCGCGACGAACCAGGCAACAAGAGCGGCAATTACAAGGACTACTACCGCCACAATCGCTATCATCAGTATATTTGGTAAGCCACCCTTCGGCTTACCTTTCTCTTCACCTTCTGCGGCCTCTTCACCCGCAGTTGCTTCTGCTTTTTCCTCTTCTGCCATAATAGATTACTCCTGTAAATATCTTGTAACTATTCACCACGAAGAGCACGAAGGACACGAAATGGAATTTAAGGTCTTGTAATTTTCGGTAGTGTCTGACAATAACTACAATTCTTTTAACCACAAAGATCACAAAGAGTTTCACAAAAGAGTCAAAGATTTTTGAGAGAATAAATTTTTCCCTTTATTTCTTTGTGTATTCTTTGTGTACTTTGTGGTTAATTTCAGAGACCATCTAATTTTCTTCGTGTTCTTCGTGGTGAATAGTTACGCGCATCCAATGACTCTATTCGATAATTCATCAAATTTCACTTCGTGCTCTCCGTGCCCTTCGTGGTGAATAGTTACCGCCGTAGTTTTTCAATCTTCATTTCCAAACATCCCCATCTTTTTCCGATATTCTATAATTCTTGAAATTATTGTCTCAATATTTTCTTTCACGATATATTTGGTTCCGGAGATAAGGGTTATCGTGGTATCAGGGTTAGCTTCCATATTTTCGATTTGATGTGGGTTAAGAAAAAATTCACGACCATTAAGTCGAGTTAGTTTAATCATTTATCACCATTAAAAAGGCACAGTGCCAGGTGAAAGAATATATTTCTCTCTGTGCAATTTGTGGATTATTTGACTTGCACAGTTTGAATTATTTCCTTCCACCTGACCTATGCCTCTGCCCCAGTGACTCGTACGTGTTTAGCGTGTTCCAAATTGCGTTGATTTGAGACTTAACTCTTTGTTAAACAATAGGATACCGGTGCGAAATATTCCACAAGGAGTTTAATGCAAATATCAAACTGTAAAAATCAAAATGACAAAGCAAAATGCAAAAATACTTGTAAGGCAATAAATTAAACACGAAGTCAAGATTTTTGATATTTGATATGTCATTTTGCATTTTAATATCTAATTTTTGATTTTGTATTACACAACTTGTTGTGTTTGAAGTAGTTTCGCACTCAGTCAGTACCATTCATTTGTGCTCTCTGACCACGCTAAACAGGTACGGTGACTCTGGTCACCTTCCTAAAATTTCATTCTTTATCTAAAAATGTAACCTTTAACTGGTGGAAAACTGTGAAAAATATAGGATGTGTCCCTACTTTCTATTATAGTCTCTTCATCGCGATAATATCAATAAACATTTGGTCTGCGGTAGTTACGGTTCTTGAATTAGCCTGGAAGGCGCGCTGGGCAATAATCATATCAGCAAATTCTTGAACTAAGTCAACATTTGATTTCTCTAACTGACCTGCACTTATCGTTCCTCGTCCATCTAATCCTGGTTTACCTATGGAAGAAGTGCCAGAATTAACTGTTTCCGCAAAGGTTGTTGCATCAAGTTTTGCCAGACCACTTGGATTATCAAATTTAGCCATAGATATCTGGCCAATATCTTGCGTTTGGCCATTATCATATTCAGCAATAACTACCCCTTCTGAATTTATCTTTGTTTTTTCATCAATAAGTTTTCCTATCCTATATCCATTCTGTTCACTTACCTTTGCTGTAGATGGGTTTGAAGAAAGTTGTGTAACTTGATTAAAGTCAGGCATAATTTTACTTGGATTTTGACCCTTTTCTGGTGGTGGTGCACCCTCAGTTTCTGGTGGAGTAGGTGTTGGTGGTGGGTCAAAGTATATCCCTTTATATCTTGAACCCGGGTCTAACGGGTCAGATGGTGACTCAAATATTTGAGAATTTTCTTTATCCAGTAGACCATTACCTGTAAAGGCTAAGATACCATATCCCGCTATCTTCTCTCTTTCTACTGGATTCATTATATACCACAGCCATTTATTGTAACTTAATCTCTCAAATTGGAAATTCCCTTTATAAGGATTTCCCAGAGAGTCATAGATATCTTGCGGAGTAGTATATTGATATTCTGATTGTAGTTTCAGATTTGTGGTTACTGCCTCTCCAGAATCGGCTAATTGAGGAATAGCGTTACTTGGGTAATTCGTTTTCGTGGTATTTGGTGTAAAGGTGATATTTTCTGGTCCTTCATTTCCATTAGGGATAAAGACATCAACCGCCAGCGGGAATATCCGACGATAATCCACGGTTACTTGACCCGCACCTAATGTCCCTGGATTTCTCACCTCCCATATAGTACCAGTTGGGTCTGGCATATAGTATTGTGAACCAGCATTTGGTTGTAAAAGGATACAATCAACTCCATTAGTTCCTTTGTTATCTTCGAATATCCAATCTGTTCGTGGTATAATTCTGCCATCTACTTTTACAACTAAAGATGTATCATCTACATCTGGATTATCTAAATCAAACGAATTTAATCGGGTATAACTTACCAGGTAAGACCCTGGTGTTGTCAGAATTATTTGGTCCCTTCCACCAGGTCCGGTGCCGTCTGAAAATACCCAGGAATTTTCACCTACAACTCCCCCTCCAATGATATTCTTTATCAGAATAGTTGATTCATCTACATCAGCATTATTCAGGGTAATAAGTGCCGTGCTTCCCCTATACATTCCTTCGTCAATCACCTGGGTACCACGCCTTCCCAGACCTGCTTCACCTACTTCTTCATTTCTAATCACATTAGGTATGATATTTACTCTAAATAAATCATTTCCTGTCCCAAACAATCCTGTTGTTTCCCTCCATCCATCTTCTGGTCCAGGAACCTCTATTTCTAAATCCATAACAGAGTTATTATTACCTCCAACCTTTGTCCCTGTAGCAATATTGATTGCAGAAAAGAAAGGATGTAATCCTGTTTCTTCCAGGGTTATTTCATCACCCTCTTCACGACTTCTAATGCTAAATTTATCCATATCGGCATGATAGGTTAGAACTACCCTGGCTTCACTGGCATTGATTTCATCGATTAAAGCATTTATTGTTGGATAATTAGCCGGAGTGATTGACCGCGACATATATATTCCACTTCTCGAGGTAATTTTGATTGTTCCATCTACCGTGCCTCCTTCAAATTGGTCCCAACCAGCGGCCAGGTTTAGTGTTCGGTCTCCGCTTAATACCTTTGAACTACTGTAAATAACTGGAGAAGCCTCTGTATCAACATAATTATCAATTACCTGACCATTTTTATCTAATTGTAATATCCCTCGTGCCTCTACGGTTTTATTATAGTAATAGTCTGCCACGATTGTATCTGTTTCCTGAACCGGTGAATGGGGGACCCCAATCCAGGCAAGCCCAGGATTTAGAATATTAGCCGCTGTCCAGAAACCATTAACATCAGTCTGGTGAATTCTGATACCAAGATTTGCCGGATTAGTATTTATCAAATAGAATCTATCCTTTTGTGGGTCATATCTAAGAATAAGCGGCATTGGTGAGGCAAGGATATCTGAGTAAGCATCATTAAAGAGATTAATAAACGATTGCACCGTGCCACTTCTAGTGCCTAAAGTTCCTCTCAGTCCGTCGGTCCATACCTGATGAATATTATTATTCGATGACCAGCTGGTCCACACACCCGGACTTACTTCCCACATAACAGAAACACAACTTGAAAGTGCAGGCACAGTATTGAATCCACCTCGGAGAAAAGATTGTGTTAAATCTAATGTATTTTTTACTATCTCTTCACGGCTTTGCGGATTTGCATCAGCGGCTATTGTTACCCAGCTTTTACCTGGTACGGCATTCATATGAAATCCTTCTCCGGGTAATTTAGCCAGACTAAGAAATCCCGCTGAGTTGGTTTGAATCGCTGAAATTGCCTGAGTATTCGTCATAAAAAATTTATCTTCTTTAGCACTATATGAGAGTTTCACAATACCATTTGTTTTGGTTTTTACAAGAGACATAAATTCTTCCACTGAGTTAAATGTGCTTAACATTGGTGATGTCCAGTCTCCACCTTGCCATCTAAATGTTACCTGACTGGCAAGCATTGAACTTGTCCACAGACCAGTAGCCGCGGCACACCAATTAAACCCTGCCTCTCTAAAAGCTCTGGTAACATTTAATGTATCTGTTACCACCTCTTCACTACTACTTGCTGAATAGAAAGTAATCTGGTCATTTCCACCTACACCCTGGTTATTATGGAATTTATAGGTTGTGCCTGGTTGAACCTGACCGTTTACCTTTATTTGTAATCTTGTTGGGTCAACAGTTGAATTATGCATATTATAACCATTTCTTTTATAATCAACAGCAATTGTGGCTCCGGCTAAAGGTGCATAAGGAAAATATAGTCGGTCAACACCATTTGAAGATACTCCAAATCTCATATCCTCACCATCATCATCAAAATAATAAATAGAAGTTTGCTCTGAATTAGTAACAGCCATAGATGCCTTTCCGGCTAAAGTAATCATCATTGAACCAGTTGGTTTAGTAATGTATACCTCAAGAGTAGTAGGGTCTATATCCGGGTCACCTAAATCAAACACTTTGGTGACACTATCACCCATACCTATTATTTTTCCAACGACTTTACCGGGGTCCAGGGAATTTGGGCCTCGCAGTGGGTCACCACGTTCGAAATGATAAGCATTAGTTGTGATAAAATTAGTGGTAGTTGGGTCAACTGCCTTCCAGCGATAATAATTACGGTCTGGATGTTGCGGGTCAAGAAGATGTTCAAATTGGAGTTCCATCCTGGCATTGACATTATAGGTAAATGGTGCTTGTTCTGTGCCGCTCGTAATGAATACTTGCGTAAAGAACCCATGCCCTGGTGTATCAGCTACCTCACCTAATGATACCTCAGCATCTGCATTATCTGGTGTAATAATAAATTTATCACTTTCATATTTGATGGTTACATTTGCTTGTGCCGAGATATTGATTGCATTCATCAAGGCAGAAGGTGTTTCATATCCACCTTCTCCTCCAACTTTATATGTTACACCATTGATAATAATTTTCCCATCAGGTGTTTCATTAAATCCTGCCTGGTTCCACGGTTTTGTAATGTCTATTCCTCCCCGGTCTTTGGAAACTGGCACGACACTCGCCACACTTTTCATAAAAGATAAATTTTTAAAATCTACCGGTAATACTTGTTGAGATTTGAGGTCACCTGTAAATTTAACAGACTCAGTGGCTTTCCCGGGCATAATATCACCTTTAATTATCTTTACCCCTCTCAATTCACCAGTACTATCGATTATAGTCCTATTAGCCGCATCTTTTAGAAGTTGTCCTGTAACAGGGTCTCTCTGGGCATTCCACCCTAAAACCTTAAATCCATTTCCTGGATTTACCAGATTTCCATCCCTATCGAAATCAAAACTTCCTGCTCTTGTATAGCGAAAGTTAGGACTCACACCGTCACTCAGAATAAAAAAGCTTTTTTCTCCATTTATGGCTAAATCAGTATTTCTCCCCGTAGGCTGTAATTGACCTTGTGTAAATACTGTCTGGATAGTAACCAGGTTTGTCCCTAAACCAACCTGCTTTGGGAGTATACCTCCCACATTCTCACGCGGTGCTACCGCACTTTTAAGATTTTGGTTAAGAATGTCTTCAAACGACACACTCGACCGCTTAAAACCAGTAGAGTTGATGTTGGCTAAATTTTCCCCTATTACATCTAACCACATCAAGTGAGATTTTAAACCACTTACCCCTGAAAAAAATGATCCTATCATTTAAATCCTTCCTCCCTTTTTTTAATTTTTGTTACTATATTATAGAAATTTTTTTGTATGTGCTTATCGTTTATGGTTACAAGGATGCGTTTGGTTTTCGTAAAAAGTTTAGAGTTTCGATTACCTTAATTCGAGGTTCTCCCCCACGCTCCAGCCGGATTTTTTACCCAACCTCTAATGCACACCTTAAACGAAACGCCTTTCGTAACTATAGAACGCTAAACAGATACATATTGTCATATAGTATATAAATTAATCTCTTTTTTGTCAAGTAAAATTTAACAATTTATGTAAAAAAAATATTATTTTATCTTATCTCATTGTAATTGTTAGACTTACAATCTACCCATAAAATCGGATAGATTCTCCTGAAAATAGGAAGTAGAGAGTAGAAAGTAGAGAGTAGAGAGAAAATCTTTCCTCCACCTGTTTTTTCCTATTTCCCCTGAAAATGTCCGTAAGTTATTGTAATTGCTTGACTTACAAAACTACATTTTTCATCGTCATTTGTGAGTCGTAGACTCATGAGCGTTTCCCCTGAAAATAGCGAATTAGTGAATTAGAGATTAGTGAATTAGTATAGTATCCACAGACTCGTATCCTCTGGTTTAGAACAGATATTCCCCCTTAATAAAGGGGGTTAGGGGGTTGTTCTTCCATTATTTTCATCCCCTTTCCCCTGAAAATAGCGAATTAGTGAATTAGAGATTAGTGAATTAGTATAGTATCCACAGACTCGTATCCTCTGGTTTAGAACAGATATTCCCCCTTAATAAAGGGGGTTAGGGGGTTGTTCTTCCATTATTTTCATCCCCTTTGTGAGTCGCAGACTCATGAGCGTTTCCCCTAAAACCTGAACCATCAAACCCATTTTCATCTTCCTTTGTGCCCACTCCCTGTGGGCATGAGCGTTTCTCATGCTATAAAATCAATTTTTGAGATAAACCAAAATAATTTATTACCACCTGGACTTGCATTTATTAATATCCTATTCTCATCACCTCTTTCCCCCACCTTTTCGTCCTCTTCATTGTAGGAAGATATTTTTATATTATCAATATACCTTTGATGTCTTTCTTCTAAATTTTTTCCTGGTTCCTGACCAACATAGACTTCAATACCCTGTAAATCAAGTCCCTTTTCTACAAGGATTTCTTTTAAGGAAGCAAGTTCTGACTCAATTAATTCTTTTAATTCAAAGTTTTCTACGACAAATTTAGCGAATATCTTTCCATCCTGCTGGGTTATTTTTAATTCTAATTTACCCAGATATTCGGGCTTGAGTTTAACCTGAATCTCCGAACTATCTTTTTTCAGATGAAGAGATGCTTCTTCTATGAATTCATAAAGTATTTCCTTAAATATTAAATTAGTCATACTTGCATCAGGTAATGAAGCTGGGATTTCTACCCTATTTGTCCCTTGAATCGCTGAATTGTAAGTTAAATTTATATTATTATCCTTTAATACCCCAGATTCATCTTGCTGATTTACTCTATTTTCAGTAAAGACTATTCTCTTTTTTACTGATTTAAACATTTCTGGTAAATTTATAAATGATTTTTGTTTATCTTCTGGTTTAATGTTATCTTCCTCTTTTTCTCTCTTAAAATTCATACTCTCTTGAAATAATACTGGTAGTATTCTATGGAGTAATTCTACTCCTTTTTCTTGATGCATTGGAATAAAAGTATTTTCTTGTGGTTTAAAAATAGGCAATTTAGACATCTCTTCTATCTTTTCAACTCCTACTTTTTGCATAAGTGATAATAGTGAATCTTCATTATTGCGGATTGCGGATTGCGGATTGCGAATTGGGTTATCATCTATAAAATTTTGGATTTTAGATTTTGGATTTTGGATTTGTGGGATATCTATCTTTATCGTTGTCCCAACTACTAATTTCGGCTCCTCTTTTTTAACCTCTGGTGGCATATTATGTTTTGGTTGTTCTTGCTTTGTTTCCATTTCTATCTTCTCATCTTTTATCATCGTCCCGAGTATTATTTCCGGCTCCTTTGCCTTAACCTCAAACGGCTTACCAGTATTTAATTGC
>JBFLYA010000104.1:10645-13551 GCA_040757115.1 bacterium
CGAGTATTATTTCCGGCTCCTTTGCCTTAACCTCAAACGGCTTACCAGTATTTAATTGCTCTGGTATTGACTCTTTTAGTAGTGAAAACTGCGGAGTGGAGAGTGAGGGAATTATCTCTACTTTTTCCTCTTTTATCGTCGTCCCGTCTGTTAATTCAGGCTCTTTGACCTTAACCTCTGCTGGCATATTATGTTTTGGTTGTTCTTGCTTTGTTTCCATTTCTATCTTCTCATCTTTTATCATCGTCCCGAGTATTATTTCCGGCTCCTTTGCCTTAACCTCAAACGGCTTACCAGTATTTAATTGCTCTGGTATTGACTCTTTTAGTAGTGAAAACTGCGGAGTGGAGAGTGAGGGAATTATCTCTACTTTTTCTTGTTTTATCGTCGTCCCATCTGGTAATTCAGGCTCTTTGACCTTAACCTCTGCTGGCATATTATGTTTTGGTTGTTCTTGCTTTGTTTCTATCTCTATCTTCTCATCTTTTATCATCGTCCCGAGTATTATTTCCGGCTCCTTTGTCTTAACCTCAAACAGCTTACCAGTATTTGACTGCTCTAACATTGACTCTTTTAGTAGTGAAAACTGCGGAGTGGAGAGTGAGGAAATTATTTCTACTTTTTCTTGTTTTATCGCCGTCCCATCTGGTAATTCAGGCTCTTTGACCTTAACCTCTGCTGGCATATTATGTTTTGGTTGTTCTTGCTTTGTTTCCATCTCTATCTTCTCATCTTTTATCGTTGTCCCAACTATTATTTCCGGCTCCTTTGTCTTAACCTCAAACGGCTTACCAGTATTTGACTGCTCTGGCACTGACTCTTTTAGTAGTGAAAACTGCGGAGTGGAGAGTGAGGAAATTGACTCTACTTTTTCTTGTTTTATCGTCGTCCCGTCTGTTAATTCAGGCTCCTGGACTTTAACCTCTGCTGGCATATTATGTTTTGGTTGTTCTTGCTTTATTTCTATCTCTATCTTCTCATCTTTTATCGTTGTCCCAACTATTATTTCCGGCTCCTTTGCCTTAACCTCAAACGGCTTACCTGATTGCTCTGACACCGGCTCTTTTAGTAGTGAGAAGTGACCAGGGAAGAATGATGGAATTATCTCTACCTTCTCTTCTTTTATCGTCGTGCCGTCTGTTAATTCAGGCTCCTGGACTTTAACCTCTGCTGGCATATTATGTTTTGGTTGTTCTTGCTTTGTTTCCATTTCTATCTTCTCATCTTTTATCGTTGTCCCAACTATTATTTCCGGCTCCTTTGCCTTAACCTCAAACGACTTACCAGTGTTTGATTGCTCTGGCATTGACTCTTTTAGTAGTGAAAACTGCGGAGTGGAGAGTGAGGGAATTGACTCTACTTTTTCTTCTTTTATCGTCGTCCCATCTGTTAATTCAGGCTCTTTGACCTTAACCTCTGTTGGCATATTATGTTTTGGTTGTTCTTGCTTTGTTTCTATCTCTATCTTCTCATCTTTTATCGTTGTCCCAACTATTATTTCCGGCTCCTTTGCCTTAACCTCAAACGGCTTACCAATATTTGACTGCTCTAACATTGACTCTTTTAGTAGTGAAAACTGCGGAGTGGAGAGTGAGGGAATTGACTCTACTTTTTCTTCTTTTATCGTCGTCCCATCTGTTAATTCAGGCTCTTTGACCTTAACCTCTGTTGGCATATTATGTTTTGGTTGTTCTTGCTTTGTTTCTATCTCTATCTTCTCATCTTTTATCGTTGTCCCAACTATTATTTCCGGCTCCTTTGCCTTAACCTCAAACGACTTACCAATATTTGACTGCTCTAACATTGACTCTTTTAGTAGTGAAAACTGCGGAGTGGAGAGTGAGGGAATTGACTCTACTTTTTCTTCTTTTATCGTCGTCCCGTCTGTTAATTCAGGCTCCTGAACTTTAACCTCTGCTGGCATATTATGTTTTGGTTGTTCTTGCTTTGTTTCCATCTCTATCTTCTCATCTTTTATCGTTGTCCCGAGTATTATTTCCGGCTCCTTTGCCTTAACCTCAAACGGCTTACCAGTATTTGATTGCTCTGGCACTGACTCTTTTAGTAGTGAAAACTGCGGAGTGGAGAGTGATGGAATTGACTCTACTTTTTCTTGTTTTATCGTCGTGCCGTCTGTTAATTCAGGCTCCTGGACTTTAACCTCTGCTGGCATATTATGTTTTGGTTGTTCTTGCTTTGTTTCCATCTCTATCTTCTCATCTTTTATCGTTGTCCCAACTATTATTTCCGGCTCCTTTGCCTTAACCTCAAACAGCTTACCAGTATTTGACTGCTCTAACATTGACTCTTTTAGTAGTGAAAACTGCGGAGTGGAGAGTGAGGGGATTATCTCTACTTTTTCTTCTTTTATCGTCGTGCTGTCTCCTAATTTTGGCTCTTGGACCTTAATCTCTGCTGGCATATTATGTTTTGGTTGTTCTTGCTTTGTTTCCATCTCTATCTTCTCATCTTTTATCGTTGTCCCAACTATTATTTCCGGCTCCTTTGCCTTAACCTCAAACAGCTTACCAGTATTTGACTGCTCTAACATTGACTCTTTTAGTAGTGAAAACTGCGGAGTGGAGAGTGAGGGGATTGACTCTACTTTTTCCTCTTTTATCGTCGTCCCATCTGCTAATTCAGGCTCTTTGACCTTAACCTCTGCTGGCATATTATGTTTTGGTTGTTCTTGCTTTGTTCCCATTTCTATCTTCTCTTCTTTTATCGTCGTGCCGTCTCTTAATTCAGGCTCTTTGACCTTAACCTCTGCTGGCATATTATGTTTTGGTTGTTCCTGCTTTATTTCTATCTCTATCTTCTCATCTTTTATCGTCGTGCCGTCTCTTAATTCAGGCTCTTTGACCTTAACCTCTGCTGGCATATTATGTTTTGGTTGTTCTTGCTTT
>JBFLYA010000105.1 GCA_040757115.1 bacterium
TTACTCATTAAAATAATAGCCTATTTGATAATATTACAGCTAAAAACCAAAAGGGCTTTTTCAAAATTCACTATTACTCAGATTACAAGAAAAATAAATCGGGAATGCAACTTGCAAACCCTTATCCTAGAGCATTTTCATTTGGCATCCTTCATAACCTAAACAATCTCGTACTAATATGCCACTTTTGGAATTATCAGATTTAATATTTGATTTTTTTTATTGCCTTACAAGTATTTTTGCATTTTGCTTTGTCCTTTTGATTTTTACATTTTGATATTTGCATTAAACTCCTTGTGGAATATTTCGCACCGGTATCCTCTTGTTTAACAAAGAGTTACTTCTCAAATCAACGCAATTTGGAACACGCTAAACACGTACCCTGTTACTGATAACCTGATTTCCTACCACTGTAATATATATTGCTGATTCTTTTATCCCATCAATTTCAAGTGTCTGGTTGATTGGGTCGTCGAAAAAGGCGCCTACAGCACAAATGCCTAATCCCATTGAGATGGCAGATAGATAGAGATTTTCAGCAATATGTCCGGCTTCAATCAATGCATAACGGTAGGCACGATGATGATATTTCGATTTTGTCCTGGCAAATATAGCGGTCATAATAAATGCTACCGCAGATTTTCCAACAAACTCTTGTCCTAAACAGTGTTGTGAAAGTTTCTGACGATAGTCTCCCTGTTTTAGTAATTCTAATAAATGGTTTTCAATAGAATAATGGTATATTCCAGGTTTTATACCTTCAACCAGATAAATAACAGGATAAATTTCTATGGGATAAAGTGCCCCGGCAGAAGGTGCGGCTCGTAATCCCTGTGAGCCTTTTCCTTGCGTTATCCCACTGGCATAATAAAGCAAGCAAGATAATTCTTTTAATGAAATCGGTTTTTGAATAAAATTTCGTCTCGACCTCCTTCTAATAATCGCCTCTTCAACCGATATTCCCCGATATTTAAAATCCTGTGGTAATTTAATCTTTTCTGCCTCTATGTATTTTTTGAATAAAGGTGGGGTATGTTTATTAGTCTCTCTACCTAAAAGTATATTGAGTAATGTATGTCTACTTTCCTGGTGATATTGTTCTGCAATATCCAGATTAGGTGCGGAAGTAGCCTCTGGCGGCGCGAACCATTTATTAAAAAATGGGACACTTAAACTTAAAAGTCCAATTTTACTCAGGAAATTGCGTCTGGAAAGCAATCTTATCCCTTCCTTTTTAATAATTTATGCCAATTAAAATAAGTATGCCCAAGCACAAAAAATATCGTCAAATAAGCACTATATTTGTGATAAATGAATTGATGTAAGTCTAAATTTACCTGTATCAAACCCGTAATAACAGTTGTAAGGAAAAAGAATATCATAAGAATTGTCCAGAAAAATTTTATCCTTGACATCGTTAGCCTGAATTTTATGATAACATTCTATTTTAATGTTGTCAAGTAAATTTTGCCTGGTACAGAAATCTTCTGTTGGGGAGCGTTCACAATTTGGGACTTGTGGTTAGTTTATAGATTTTTCAAGAAGATTTTGCCATTTTACCCCATTTTTCTACCCCTTTTGTGTCGTTTGACATTTTTAGCCTATTTAGAGACGCTGACAAACTATTATAATCCTCTACCCAATCTATCATTAGCCATTCAACCCATCCCATCCCTGTTAAATGCCACCCACCGCCGATTAATCATTTGCCGAGATAATTCAAAAAGGCTACCCACTTCTGCCTGGGTAAAAAGTTTTCTCCCGGATAAATCCCTAAGTTCAAGAAGCCTTATTATCTCTACCTCTTTCGAGTCTTCATCTGTAATCTCTATCATATGAGGGATATAGATGGTTATAACCATTTTGTTTTCTTTGGTTATAACCTTTATTTTATCCTCAATATTCTTTTCCTCAAGTTTTTCTATAGAATTGCCGATATGTATATTAGATTTCATGGGCTTAAATTCCTCCTTTTTATTAGAATCTCTACTAATAATATCGGAAATTTAAGCCCTTCTTTTTAATATTTTTTTCTCCCGCAAATCCCTGCAAAATGTCAAACTAATTTTTTCGCCTACTTCCAATTTTTAGTCCCAAATTCTGAACGGTCTCTGTGAAATAGAAGGACAAATATCCCCCAATTAGGGTGAGAAAAAGAATAAACAGCTCGCTCCTATGGAGCTAATTTGTTATGAGGGAGATAATCTTTCTACAAACATATCGCTCCTCTGGAGCTAATATGAATAAAGCTCCGTAGGAGCAATCTGTTTGTAGTATTTCTTTGAACATTCTACATTCTACATTCAATATTTTGTAAGTGTTCCGAAATCTCAATCAATATTAGTAACTCAAGACCTAAACGGTTACGAATATCTGTTTCTTGCATTTTATTTAAACCTATTTCACAGGTCGAATTTTTTTGTTGACACAGGATAAGATTTCTGTTAATATATCTTCAGAATGTGCAAAAATGGATATGACAGTCAAAACACTCAAAATACAATTTCCTATCAGTCAAGATTATTTTTTAAATCTTTTGACCTTTTCATTGTAAGTTTTGTTATACTTAATCTGGAATTGGCTCTTATAAGATGGCTTCCAGCATATGTGAGATTATTAAGTTTCTTTAATAATTTTGTCCTTTTAGCCTGTTTTCTTGGAATGAGCATAGGATGTATCGCTTCAAAAAGAAAATTAAATCTGTTACCTTATACTCCCTCCATTTTCCTTATTATTATTTTATTGGTATATCTTTTTAATCTTAATATATCCTTTGGAGAGCAACTTTTTAAATCAGAAGTCTATTTTGGAGCAGAGGGTAAATTGCCTTCATTAGTAAATATGCCTTTTGAATTTCTTATTATTCTCTCTTTTTCCATAGTCGTTTTATCATTCATAGGACTTGGACAATTTCTTGGAAATTCTTTTAATAATTTTACCCCAATTAAAGCTTATACCATAAATATCCTTGGAAGTATATTTGGGATTTTATTCTTCTCAATCTTCTCTTATCTTTCTCTTTCTCCTACTTACTGGTTTTCAATAAACTTTATTTTGATCTTATACCTTTTAAGGAAAGAGCTCTTTTTCTCTAAATTTAATCTGGGAGTAATTTTTTTAACATCAATTATTTTTATTTTTCTCCTGGGGAAAGGAACTCTCTGGTCTCCATATTATAAAATAAAGAAAGAGGTTTTTTTTGACCCATATCTAAAAATTAATGGTACTGTAATTTCTGTAAATGAGATAACCCACCAGATGGGGCTATCTAATAGGACTATAGGTGGATATCGATATTCAGTGCCACATTTTTTAATTAAGGATTCTTTAAAGAAAAAATTTGAGAAAGTTCTGATAATTGGTTCAGGCATGGGAAACGATGTCTCACACGCTATAATGAATGGAGCAAAAGAGATTGATGCAGTTGAAATTGACCCTTTAATTATAGATATAGGTAAAAAAGACCATCCTGACAAACCTTATTCTGATAAAAGAGTTAAAATTTATAATGATGATGGAAGGTCATTTTTAAAGAAAAGCAATAAAAAATATGATTTTATTGCTTATGGACTTGTAGATTCATTAACGCTTCTTTCAACATTCTCTACTATAAGATTAGAAAATTATCTATTTACAAAAGAAGCATTTGAAGAAGTAAAAGCGCATTTAAATGAAGACGGTGTCTTTGTTATTTACAACTATTTTAGAAAAGGATGGTTAGCACTAAAAATATATAGTCTTCTAAAGGAGGTTTTTGGAGAAAATATTTTAGTAATTACATTGCCCTCAATAAAAAATATAGATGCTGAAAATCCTATTGACTTTGTAATTTTTATGGCAGGAAATGTGGAAAAAGTAATTAAAAATTTTGAAAAAGGCTCCTTTTATGCTGATATAAATACACCAAAAAATCTTAAAAAAAATGGATTCAATCCCAAAGATTTTAGAAAAGATAGCACCATTGAAATCTTCCCTGTAGAAAACCTGAAATCTTCTAAAACTCTTCTTCCATTAGATGACTGGCCATTTCTATACCTTAGAGAGAAAAAAATACCTCCACACAATTTTAAAGGTCTGGCTATTATTTTTCTTCTTTCCACCCTTTTTCTGATTATCTTTACAAGTAACGGGAGCAAAAGTTTTTATAGAATTTCCCCTCACTTCTTTTTTTTAGGAACAGCCTTTATGATTTTAGAGACAGAAAGTATTACTAAATTTGCATTACTTTTTGGTTCTACCTGGGTAAATAACTCCATAGTCTTCCTTTCAATATTAACAATGATACTATTTGCAAATTTGTATGTAAGTAAATTCTCTCCTGATAGTCTTAAATTACCGTACATAGCCCTTTTTATTTCACTTCTAATAGGCTATCTGGTTCCTTTCCAAAACTTTTTAGGGGAAAGCTATACTATGAAAATAATTTATTCAGGTGTAATAGGATTTCTCCCGATACTTTTTGCAGGAATTATTTTTGCAACCTCGTTCAAAAAAAGTAGAGAGCCACAAAGAGATTTTGGTTCAAATATATTTGGAGCAATTATAGGTGGAATAGTTGAATATCTCTCATTAATTATAGGTTATCATAATCTTTTAATAATTGTTGCTTTATTTTATCTTTTATCATTGATTTCAATATTTAAAAAGCAAGAGAATATTAGATGAAACTTTTGTATATTTTATCTTTGTGGTGCAGATAAAACCAATTCTAAATTCCTTCTTATCTCAGAAGAAGTTGGGGAGATGGTTAATGCCTTTTGTAAGGTAGAAATAGCCTCTTGTTGTCTGCCGGTAAGATGATAGCACAAACCTAAAATATTGAGTATATTAGTATCCTCCGGGCTAAGTTTTATTCCTTTTTCAAGTTCCCGCAGGGCATCGGCATATCTTTTTTGATAATAATAAGTTATCCCCAGATTATAATAAAGGTCAGGGCTTTTAGAATTTTTCTTAATTGCCTTTTGTAAAAGATCAATTGCTTTGTCATAATTCCCTTTGGCATTGTAAATAGAGGACAAGGCGGCTTGATAAGAGGCATTTCTCGGGTCAATCTTGACCGCCATATTCAATTCCTTCAGTGCGTCATCTATTTTTCCCCCCAGTTGATACCGTTGGCCTAACTCGGCGTGATAATAACTATAAACCAGCATCACTTCATCTGCCCAGACATCCTTATAGATGCGATTGTCAAATACACCTCGATAATTATACTTAAATTTATCCCCTAAAACTTGCTGGTCTTTTAATTTACTAAGAATTCCCTCCTTAGTCATTGGTGGCGGGATAACCTCTTCTTTTTGTGTCAGGAAATCGTGGGTAAAATAAATTTGATGTGTATCTTTATTATTATAGATGATATTCTCAAATATCCTGGTATTTCTTTCTTTCAGTCCACAGGTAACTTTTATATCCGGATACAGTTTCAGTAACCTTTCCACAAACCAATCTCGAGTCAAAAAAAGCACTGTAAAAACAGGCACATCCATCCTGCATTGTTCTACATATTGTAAATACCATAATGGGAAGACATTGTAATCAACTTGATTAAAAAGGATTGAAGATTCTGGTAATTGATTCAATACGTTTTTCCCATAATCATGGGCAAAATGATAGCGCCTCATATCCGAAGGGTTATAATGGCTAACACAGATTATTATTGGGAAAAGTAAAGTAATCATCGCAATTTGTTTAAACTTCGTCTGTCCATATTCAATTAAACCTTTCATCCCAAAACCTATCAGGATAGTCAAAACAATATAAGAAGGTAGATGATAAGCTTCATGGTCGATTAGTCCAAAGATTACCTTTTGGAAACCAAGTGAATAGACTGTATTCACCAAAAAGATTAGCCCTAAAAAGATAAGTAATTTCAGGCTCGTCTTATAAAGAATAAATATACCCAATAGGCTTAAAATTCCAAAATAAGGTGTCCATTGCTGGGTTAGTAGCCAGAGATGATGTTTGATGGTATTTAAAACTTGAGGAACAGAAGCCGCAAACATTGTTTCTTTATAGATACTGCCAGTAATCAATCTGAAAAAATTCTTAAAGGTAACAGGATTCCCCCAATCAATCAGAGGTGCTTGAAATCCTCTTATTGGCAGGTAGAGATAAGGAAGAAGCCCTATAAATAAAAATAGTATCATCTTGCTTAAAACCTTTGGTTTTTCAAATAAAAGAATCTGACGGTCGGTAATCCATAAAAAATATAAAATAGCAGGCCCGATGAAGACAAGTAGTAAATGATTAGTCAAGCCTAATCCATAGACAAAGGCTGATAGATAGAGCATACTATCTTTTTTCTGTCCTTTCCAGGCTAACAAACCCAAAATAGTAGCAGATGAAAAGAAGGCATAGAGTGAATAAACCTCTGCAATAACACATACCTTCCATAAAGTCGAGGAAAAGGTAAAAATCAAAGCCGTCACTACTGCCACTACTATTTGCAACCTTAATTTTATTAGAATAAAATAAACCATCATAATGGTCAATGCACCAAATATGCCAGAAAGTAGATTTACCCGCATAGCGATATTAGCCACTGGCAGATAGGTAAGTAGATGCCCCAG
This sequence comes from bacterium, assembly GCA_040757115.1. Taxonomy (NCBI): domain Bacteria; species bacterium. The sequence goes on from JBFLYA010000105.1 coordinate 6,570, forward strand.
TAATGTCCAGGTAGGGTAACCCGTTGGGTGAGCAATGCCCAGTGTGGCCGCACAGGTAATAAACTCTCCACTATCACTAAAGGTTACAGTTGGAGCAACAGTTTTTAAATACAAAAAAAATGAAATTAAGAAAACCCCTATCCCTCCTAAAAATGCCTTTTCACTAATCAGACTGATTTCTATTTCCTGGAGGGGTATTCCTCTTTTTTTCTTTATCTTTTTGGGTAAAGTTTTAGTTTTTACCTTCTTCCCCAATTTTTATTCTCCCTTTTATCAAAAATAGATAACTATTTAGCCCTCTTTTCTACTTTCTACCCTCTACTTTTTATATAATATAATAGTTATTAACGAAAACTTCTCATAGAACAGATATAGCAACAAGGTTGATGGTTGATAGTTTATAGTTGATAGTTTCATAGACTATCAACCATCAACTATCAACAATACTAATGTGAACTTTTGGTTAATACTTACTATACCATATAAGTATCTCTTTGTCAATTAACTTTATTATATCATTTATCGGGTAGTCTGGAGACTTTTATTAAATCTTTTTATTATCTCTAAAATATAAAAGTATTATAGCAGTTATTTGGGGGAAATGGTTGGATGGTTTTATGGTTAGATGGTTGGATGTCTTACGATTGGGGCAAAAATTTTGTTGACAAATAATAAAATTTTTGCTAAAATACCTCATGAACGAAACCTCTCGGATAAAAAGTTAAGGTGCGGAACCAGTAGAGATGAGGTGTTGGGTTTTAGGTTATGGGTGATGGGATAAAATACCCATTACCCATCACCAAAACTGGTGGTGAAGAGAAAAGGTAACCGTTCACCGTAAGATGCCACAGAGACGCAGAGAAAAAATTAAAATCTATTCACCAGAGACAGAAATTTCCTTTTTTTGTGTGCATTTCGGGTCTTTCGTTGTTTATTAATCTTTTAATACTTACTTTTGACTAACTGTTTTTAAGCCTTTTTAAACACCGAAAAACACGAAAAAAAGATATTTTCCTCTCTGTTTCTGTGCGTCTCTGCGGTAAATTACCACCTGAACGGTTACTAAAAATGCAAGGATTATTATTGAAGTAGATGAATCTCCAACTTGAGAGGAGGTGTATATGTCATTACAGACTAACATTGGGGTGATAATTCCTTGCTACAATGAAGAACGACGATTACGGATAGACGATTTCATCAATGAATTGTCAAAACATTCTGATTTAACATTCTTGTTCGTAAATGATGGTAGTGTTGATGATACACTAAATGTTATCCAAAAGATTTGTGAAGTTAATCCATCCAGAGCCTTATGTTTGTCATTGAGTGAGAACAAAGGAAAAGGGGAAGCCATACGATTGGGCATGCTTTATTTATTGGAGAAAAAGACTTATAACATAATAGGTTTCTGGGATGCTGATCTGGCAGTTCCTCTCTCAGAAATCTGGGATTTTATGGATATTTTCCAAACAAATCCAAATGTGCAAGCAGTTATTGGTAGCAGGGTTCATTTGTGTGGAAGGAAGATTGAGCGTATAAATTTTCGTCACTATCTGGGACGATTATTTACTACAGTTATATCTTTAACTTTTGGTTTTGCTGTTTACGATACACAATGTGGTGCAAAACTTTTTAAGAGTGAAATACTTATTCCTGTGGTTCAAAAAAACTTTTGTTCAAAATGGATATTTGATGTAGAGATTATTATTCGTATATTGCGTCTTCCTTTTTTGCAAGATGAAAGTACCTGGTTATTCGAAGTTCCAGTGAAAGAATGGAGAAATGTTTCCGGGACAAAACGTTCTCTATCAGCTTATATTAATTCTTTTTTTGATTATCTTACATTAGTGAAAAGATACTTACTTTAAGGAAATCATCAAGGAGAGATAAAAATGATTAGAAAAGGTATATTAATTAATCTTTTAAGTATAGTCTTTCTTATAGGTTGCGTGCATACACCTTTTTATTACTGGAGTTTAGAGGCACAAAAAGGTGTATATCATAAAATGGAGAAAGGACAAACACTCTGGCGGATTGCAAAAACCTATGGTGTTTCTGTTGAAGAACTTATTAGAATAAATAGGATTGGAGATATAACCAATATCCGAATAGGACAACAAATATTTATTCCTGGAGCATCAGAGGTATTAAAAGTAGATATGTCTAAACCAATACCTCCTCCAGTAGATACCGTTATTGTCCAGGTGAGTGCTCCTCCAGAAGGACCAATAAATCAAATCGCATCTTCTTTTATCTGGCCTTTAGAAGGTAAAATCATCTCTGGTTTTGGTCCCAGGGGAAATTCAATGCATAATGGCATTGATATTAAAGTTGACTTAGGAACTCCAATCAGAGCCGCCGCAGATGGGGTAGTAACTTATAGCCAGAGCACATATCGAGGTTATGGCAATGCTATCATCATTACCCATGAGGATGATTGGACAACCGTATATGCCCATAATTCTGTAAATTTAGTCAAGGAAGGTCAGAAGGTTAGACAAGGTGAGATAATTGGTAAAGTAGGACAGACCGGAAATGCCTCCACCCCTCATCTTCACTTTGAAGTCTGGAAAGGATTCATTGCTCAAGACCCGTGTATTTACTTGCCGTAAATGTTTAAATTCATTGTTGGTTCAGATGAAATTGGAAATTAGACTTTCATCCTTTCTCCAATTTCTAATTTCCAACTACCAACATATCCCGTCATATTCACCAACATTAACCTCAGTTTTATCGAACACTCTGACTAAATCAATTATTATCTTATCTGCGGTCATCTTATGTAGTATCTGTTTAAATTCTTCTGCCTTGTTACCTATGACCAGAACATCAGAGTCTTCTATAACCTTTTCCATAGAATCACACATAAGTAAGGCGATATGGGGAATAGTTTCCTCAATATACTTTTTATTCGCCCCAAAGAGCCTCGCAATATGAACATTTCTATCGTATATCTTAATTACATAACCTTTTCCAATTAATGCCTCGATTAATGTTACCATTGGACTTTCTCGTAAATCATCAGTTCCTGCCTTAAAACTGAATCCAAATATCCCTATTTTTTTCTTGCCCGAGTTCAATATTTTCTTGATAGTTAGGTTAATCTGGTATTCATTACTTTTTTGAATAGCATCTAATACCGGTAAGGTCAGGTCTAATTTTTTCCCTTCATAAAGTAATGCCCGCAGGTCTTTGGGCAGACAAGAACCACCATAAGCAAAACCTGGTTTTAAATAATAAGGCGAAAGATTTAATTTTGTATCCAGACAAAATATATCCATAACCTGATGGCTATCAATACCTTTTTGTTTGCAAATATTTCCAATCTCGTTTGCAAAACAGACTTTTAAGGCATGGAATGTGTTATTAACATATTTAACCATCTCTGCGACCTCTATGGATGTTCTAACAACAGGACTATCAATATCTTTATATATCTCGACCACCGCATCACCACTTTGTTTATTTAACTCTCCAATAAGTATTTTCGGTGGGTGATAATAATCATATATTGAACTTCCTTCCCGTAAGAATTCAGGGTTTATGCATATTCCAAAATCTCTGCCTGCTTTCTTCACGGAAGTTTTTTCTAATGTGGGTATAACAACTGATTTTATTGTTCCTGGTAACATCGTGCTTCGGACAACGACAATATGAAATGAATCTTTTTGAGCTAACGATTCACCAATATCTATACAAACCCTATTGATATATCTCAGGTCAAGACTACCATTTTCATTGCCTGGCGTTCCCACGCAAATTAAAGAAATCTCAGAATTAAATATGCCTTCTTTTGAAGAAATAGTTGCCTTTAATTTATTTAAACTTACTACCTCTTTAAGTATTTCATCTAAGCCCTTTTCGATAATAGGGCTTTTACCCGCATTTATCATCTCGACCTTATCGATATTGGTATCTACGCCAATAACCTGATGTCCTTCTTTGGCAAGACATGCCGCAGAAACACAACCTACATAACCAAGACCAAATACACTAATCTGCATTTTACCCTCCTTAAATTTGGTAACTGGTAACTGGTGAATGGTAATTCATCCCCTTAATAAACTTATCCTTACCCACATCTTTTAGTGGACAGATTAGATAGAAATTCCAAATTTCAAGCACCAAATTCCAAATAAATTCCAAATTCCAAACACTAAATTCCAAAGTTTATATTACAACGATGGAAATTCATTTAGACTTTTCAATAATTGCTATTGCCTTCTTGAAAAGTCTTTCTCCTTCTTGTTTAAATTTTTCATCGTTAGTTCCAATTATTAATCTTAACCAATAAGCAGATTCTTTTGATTCTTTACGACAAATCTTTATTCTCATCTTAAAATCTTTCGAGCCTAAAGACTCATTTGCCTCAATATAGTTTGCTCCATAAGCACCAAATTTCAAGTAATAAATACCAAACTATGGGGGTAATGTTTTGAATTTTGGTCATTCGAATTTGTTTGGAATTTGGAATTTGTGATTTGGAATTTCATAGCCATATCTATGTCAAATTTCGATTAATAAGTGCTATCCAATCAACATTGCATCTCCGTAGCTATAAAATCTATATCCCCCATTGATAGCGTGGGTATACGCAGATAGAATCTTTTCCCTGCCAGCAAAGGCACTTACTAAAATCAGAAGCGTCGTCTTTGGCAAATGGAAATTAGTAATTAGCATATCTGTTAGTTTAAATTCAAATCCAGGATAAATAAATAATCCTGTCCACCCGGAACAAGGGATTATTTTAGATTCTGGATTTTTCCCTGCTGTTTCTAATGCCCGTACCGTAGTCGTTCCAACCACTATTCTTTTTCCATTAGTTTGATTAATCGTTTCAGCCGACTCAGGACTAATCTCGTAATATTCCTCCTCCATATGATGTTCGATGACATCTTCCTTTCTAATCGGACTAAATGTGCCTATGCCCACATGCAAGGTAATGAACGCAAATTTTACCCCTTTATCGGATATTTTTTTAAGTAATTCTTTAGTAAAATGGAGACCAGCCGTAGGTGCCGCCACTGCACCAGGATATTTGGCATAGATAGCTTGATATCGCTCAATATCCGACGGAACGGGTTCTCTTTTAATATAAGGAGGTAATGGAGTTTTCCCTATTTTCTCAACGGTTTCAAAAAAGTCTCCTTCATATTCAAATTTAATATATCCCCGATTACCCTTTTTTTCTATTAATTCACCGCTTAGATTATCTCCAAATGGTAACTTTGCTCCGACATTTACCTTTTTAGAATGTTTAATTAACACCTCCCATATTTGTCCCTCGGAGTTTCTATGGAGTAGAATTTCTACCGGTTTTCTCGCTGTTGTAAATAATCTTGCAGGAAAAACCTTTGTATCATTTAGTATCAGGGTATCATCTTTATTTAGATACTCAATTATATCTTTAAAAATCCTATCTTCAATTTTGTCAGTTTTACGGTTTAAAACTAATAGTTTGGATTCATCGCGGCGGGGTAAAGGATATTGAGCAATTAATTCTTTAGGTAAATTATAAGCAAAATCACTTACTTTCATACTAATTTCTATTTTCCAATTTCATTCGTTAGAATAAACTCGCCGGGACGATAATTATATCCTCCGGGCAAATGACAATATTTTTTTGTAGATTGCCTTTTTTTGTAATTTCAGTCACATCTATTTTAATCCTATCATATTTTACATCTTTTTTGCGCAAAACAGTAATCTTACGCAAATCTGCAAACGGTGTAAAACCACCGGCTAATGCAATTGCCTTAAGTAGCGTAATTTCTTCATTAACTGAAAACACGCCGGGCTTTGCTACTTCACCAATGATAGAGAATTTCTTACTATTAATTTGGACCACGGCAACTGTGACCGTAGGATTGACAAGATAATCTTTTTTACTCAAATCATTGGCAATCTTTTTACTTAATTCAGTTGGAGTCATTCCCATAACATCTATATTTCCGACTATCGGGAAATAAATCTTACCATCTGGAGTAACGGTTACTGCCTTCCTTAAATCCGGGTCTTCTGAAACAAATATCTCTAAGATGTCAGACGCACCTATCGTATAAACATTCTCTATCTTCTCAACTTTTAAATCTTCTTTTCCCGGCGGGATTCTGGAGATATTAGCAGGAATCTTTGAAGGAATATCTATCTTATCCTCTACTTCTTTATTGGCATAGATTAATATATATTTTAATTGGTAGTTACCATATTTAATCTCTTTTAAAGGAATATAAAATTTAAAATTTTTTCTTTGGTTAGGTTTTAAAAGCCCGGAGGTTTTCACTTTTTCCCAGATTAATTTATTATCCGGGTCTATGAGGCTAACTTGAAAGATGAAAGAGGGAATATCATTAACACCGATATTCGATATTTTAAAAGATAGCCGTGTATAAGAAGTCAACGAATCTGGCAAAACAGGTGTAATCTCCACTAAAGATTCAGCGTGAGATATTTCCCCTGATGCTATTCCTTGACGATGGACACTCAAAATAATAAGTAAGACTACAATTAAAAATTTATTCATCCTCATGGAAATTATAACACAAGAAAAAGAAAATGTCAATGAATTTTCGTAACCGTCAGGTGGTAATTTACCGCAGAGACGCAGAGGAACAGAGAAGATATGGAAATAAATCAGATAACAGAAAAGAGTAAGCGTTCAGGTGGTGTAACAAAAGGAGATGTGGAGATTAAGGAGATAGGGAGATATTATTAAAAAAATTGGTAACTATTCACCATTCACAATTCACCATTCACAATTCACAATTTCTTCCCTAAATTTCCTTAATAATGGTGAATGGTGAATTGTGAATTGTGAATTATCACTCTTCACGGTGTCAAGCAAACTTGGCCCAAGAGTTCGATGCACCGCTATAGCGCATCCAATGACTCTATTCGATAATTCATCAAATTTCACTTCGTGCTCTCCGTACCCTTCGTGGTGAATAGTTACAAAAATAGAAACTAATAGAAAT
>JBFLYA010000106.1 GCA_040757115.1 bacterium
TTGCTAATCCTTTCCCCATCGCCTCGGCTATGTTTGTCCCTGGCTTACTTGCCGCTTGTTTAATATGTTCACCTAACAGATTACCAGCTATTTTAAATCTCTCTTCATCCGATACCTCTTTACCACTGAATATCTTTTCCTTGCCAGTTATCATTACGCCTTTTTGGTAGTAATCGGTAATTTTGTCAATATTTCCACTTACCTTCACAAGATAATCTAATTGAGCAGCATTAAGATTGCACCTCGCCGCTATCTGACCAAGTCCTACCTTTGTAGTTTGTAGTCCGGATAAGAATCGGTTATATCCCGTGATGCGGTCGCCAAATATATCCTTTCCAAAAGCAGCTGCACTGCCCAGATAGGTAATTTTCATAAAATTAGTAATTTTTGTTAGTTTTTGGAGGTTATTTAGTTTTTGAGTTAACTCGCCTATTTTAGCAATATCTTTGGCTTTTTTAGCGGCATCTAATGCCTTTCTTGCTTGGTCAATCTTAGGTGTAGTAAATGCATCTATGCCATTCAAGGCACTCATAAATCTTGAGCCTTTAGATAATTTAGCACCGGTAATAGCATCTTTTCCTGTAACAGCACACATGAGATTGTAATATTGCCCAATACCTGGTATAAGTGAGATACCAAAACTTAAAACACTCTTTACCCAGCTTTTACTCTGCTTGTATACTTCGGAATACTCTACTCTCGGCAAGCCCTCATCACCAGGTATATTTGCCAATTCTTCATCTGAAAGTGTTTTTACCTTACTAATGTCCAATCCATAAGATTCAAAGGTAAAAGCTCCACCCGGGACATACTTCTTCTGACCATTCGATACCAGGTAAACCGCATTACCAGAGCCTTTGACTAAATATGGGCTTTTGATTGGTGTGCCTGTTGGTATGGAGTTAATATCTCCATCTGGTACATTTTTTATAAATCGCTGTGCAGATATAACTGGAATTTCAGATTCATTTATCGGTCTTCTTCTACCATTTTCTATTACATAGTAGTCTGTAATTGCTTGATAATAGACATATCGTCCACCTATACTCATCCGGTCATCTCTTATATATTCTTTCTTATAATCTATCCCTTCTCTCATCCATGGTTCTATACGCCAGTATTTCCAGTATTTACTGTCTGCCTCCCATCTTGTTATTGCTTGAATTGTCCCATTAGGCACATCAGATGCATTTATTGATTTTCTTTTACCATCTTCTATCATATAGTAGTCTGTAATTGCTTGATAATAGACATATCGTCCACCTATACTCATCCGGTCATCTCTTATATATTCTTTCTTATAATCTATCCCTTCTCTCATCCATGGTTCTATACGCCAGTATTTCCAGTATTTACTGTCTGCCTCCCATCTTGTTATTGCTTGAATTGTCCCATTAGGCACATCAGATGCATTTATTGATTTTCTTTTACCATCTTCTATCATATAGTAGTCTGTAATTGCTTGATAATAGACATATCGTCCACCTATACTCATCCGGTCATCTCTTATATATTCTTTCTTATAATCTATCCCTTCTCTCATCCATGGTTCTATACGCCAGTATTTCCAGTATTTACTGTCTGCCTCCCATCTTGTAGAAACTTCTATTAAATCTGTCTTTTCCTTTACAATTCTATGAAGTGCTGGAGTATCTACAATTGGCTTTTTTATCCCACCAATCATATAATAAACCTGTCCATCAGAGCCTTTAATTAATTCTCCATTGGAATACTTTATCTTAGAAATTGGTTCTCCTTCATCAATTGATTGTAATTCTGAATTTGAAATTGTCTTTATCTCTTGTTGGTTAAATCCTAAAGCTTCAAATGTTATCTGGTTTGGAATTAGTCTTCTTAAACCACCTTCCATTAAGTATCGATGACCATCTTCATTCTGAAGTAAAGTTCCATTTGGATATTTAACTTTAGGTAAAGTAGCAAGAGTAGATAAGTCTTTAAGTTGTTCGCTTGAGACATTAACTGTATTTTCTATATTTAGCTCAAGTCTGAGTGCCCCTGGTAAAACCATCTTTTCCTGACCAGGTATAACACTAACATTGTCAAAATATGTACTGGGTTTTTGATTTGCACCCTGGTCGTATTTTACCATTGGGTCATCAGATTCTATTCTTTTATCACCTATCTGGATATAATCCACATACAGTTCTCTATCTGCTGAAACACCATGTCTTGATTCATAATGATGGTAATAATTGGTCTTGAAGAGATGCTTTATCTTATGCACCCAGTGGTCTAACCAGGTATAAATATCCTGGTCATTGGGATAAACAATATCTATCTTATGCTTGCCATCACTTAAAGGAACAGTAACTGTATAATCTTTATACTCATCCGTAACAAACCATTCTTTGATTATCTCCCCATCTATTCGAAGTTGGATTAATGGAAAAGAACCTCCATCTTCCTTACCCTTTGCTCTGACAGTGATGGTCTGTTCTTTGATATTTAAACCTAATGCCTCCCATGTAGTCTTATCTGGTATCTCAATCTTGTTATCCAAGGAAGTCATATAAAGTTTATCATCAGCTCCACGAAGGATGGTACCGTTGGGATATTCTAAGTGCGGAAATCGTTCTGGGTCATCGGAAATGCCTTGTAATTTTGAAAATGGGACTGGTTTGACCTTTGAGATATCTAAACCTAAGTTCTCAAGTGTCTGTTTATTTGGTATAAGTTTTTTCTCACCTGCTGGTGTTATCAAGTAGTATTGCTCATCATTAGTTTCAGAGTTTTTTAGTATAGTACCGATTGGATATTCGAAGTGTGGGATTTCATCACCTTTTGGAATGTTTTCTAATTCTGATGTAGATACCGGAATTGCCTTGGATTCGTCAAGGTCTAAGTTTTTTAATGTTGGTTCATCCGGTATTTTTCTTCTTAAGCCATATGCCATCAGGTAATAATCATTATCTGCTTTTAATAATGTGCCATTATCGTATTTTATGAGAAGGATTTCTTCACCATCCGGGATAAGTTCTAATTCCTCATCTGCAAGTGTGATAATTTGAGATTTATCTAATCCTAAGTTATCGAATGTTTTTTCATCTGGAATGCGTTTTTTAGTCCCTGAAACAATCATAAATCTATTGTCTGCTTCGCTTCTAACTAATGTCCCATCAGGGATTAAGGCCGAAAAAAGCAACTTTAAATCAAGGCTATCGACTTTATCATCCAGATTCAAATCGGCATTTTTGTAGCCTAATGTGATTATTTCTCTTTTATCTTCCCAGTTAGGGTCATTGGAGGTTTTACCAAAGGCTTCTTTGAGAAGGTTTAAATTAGAAAGATTATTATTAGCCCACAGGGTAAATATATCTTCCTGGTCTATCTTTTTATCTTTGTTAAAATCAACCTCTTTATATCCAGGTTGGGTTTGTAGTTGAGTTTTATCGTTCCAACCAGTATCACTTGATGTTTTCCCATAAGCCTCTTTAATCAGATTTGCATAAGGCATTCTATATTTTTGCCAGAGGGTAAATATATCCTTTTGGTCAACTATGCCGTCTCGATTAATATCTGCCTGTTTATATCCTTCTTTGACCACTTCTCTTACAACATCTTCTATTGGTACTAATCTTCTTCTCCACCATCCTTGTCGCAACCACTTTATTTTTCTCACCAGATTAACTACATCTTCCCAGCCCGTATCACCTGCTTTTTTATTTAATGCCTGCTCAATTTTATTTAGCATGTTTCTAACAGCACTATCTCTAAAAGAACGAGAATAGGCAAATCTCTTCAGGTCTTCTATGGTTATCTTATCATCCCTATTTTTATCCAGGTTTTTATAGCCAGTTCCAGGGATAGGTACTTCCTTTTCTATTTTCTCCCATTCTGGTTCGCCTTCCTTTTTACCCAATCCCTGTTCAATCTTATTTAGTTGAGCACTAATTTGTGGGGAATGTATCTTCAAGTCAGAGATATTTACTTTAGCATCGTTATTCAAATCGAAATTCTTGTAGCCAGTGTTTGGGATAGGTTTTGTAGTATCTTCCCAGCCAATATCCCCTACTTTTTTCTTCATTGCCTCACGCAACAATCCAAGTCGGACCATATTACCGAATGTTGGGTCAACAGGCTCATCTTCCTTTTTAGGTTGATGAGTAGTAAGTAATAGTTTTGGGTCTAACATAACATTATTAGTAGCCATTTTGGCACCTCCTCTGTAATTATAGTAAGCAGATTTAACGGATTTTAAAACAAAAAAGCCTTCTTGGTTTTAGATTAATGCCAGAAGGTTTAGCTTTCCTTTTTTATTTTCCTGCTGAATTTATGATTACCATAGAGATAGAGACTCATTTTCTTTTTACGCTCCTTGTTAATTTCCCTCCTTTGTGTATATATTATACTACATAATTTTAAGTTTGTCAAGAGTTTTTTTCAATTTTTTTTGTAACTATTCACCACGAAGAGCACGAAGGGCAGGGAGATGTTACAGAACAAATCTTTTTATGCCTTCTTTCAATCTTTCCACATTGAAATTTATCAATAGACCAACCTTAAATAGTAGTCAGTAGTTAGTAGTCACTAATTACTGTCCACTCTTCACCTCTTCCCTACTGACTACTATCTACTCTCTACTATTTTAGGTAATGACTCTATTCGATAATTCATCAAATTTCACTTCGTGCTCTTCGTGTCCTTCGTGGTGAATAGTTACCTGCATTATTTGTAGTTAAGAAAAAGTTGTCCCCAGTTTGTTTTAAGCATCTCATTAACCCTTTTTTCCCCAACAGCAGGATACCAGTATAAATCATGATAAAGCCTTGATGCGGCATAAGACCAGGGGACGATTGGTGTGCGAAGTAAAATATGTTCAAACGGTTTGAGGAAACCGTGATATATTGCCTTCTGACCTTTACTGGCAAAGGTATCACCACACTTAAAGCCAAAGTTGACACCCGATATATCCTCACCCACTACCTCTATTTCATTTGGGTTACCACACCCCAGCCCCATTTCGTGTGCCAGTCGAATGAAGCCGAGAGCGAGTGGGTCAAATCCCTGGATTTTAGCAGAGATAGCATCAATTGCTACCTGGTCAGAACTGGCTAAGATGTAATTTGTAACATGTGGTTCCATACAGCGAGGGCCAGGACCACTGCCCGCAATAGTTCCATCCATCACTGCAAAAATGCCGCTATGAATCTCCTTTTGAATAGTTAAAAGGTCAACCAGGGTCTCATGAATAACGCTGTGTGTCCAGTGTCTTTTTTGGGATAAAAGACCTCCAAAGGCATTCTTCATTGCCCCAGTAATCGTAGTGAACACATGCGTTTTCACGGTTGGCAGGTGAATGATACTCTTCCCCTGAAACATCTTTGGAATAAGAATACCTTCTGGATACACCTTATCCAGAACAAGTATCTTCCCTTTCGGTTCGTATCTTACCCACTCTATAGGTTTCTCATTCAAATAAACCGTAGATAGACCATATTTATCTATCACTAACTTATGTTTATTATTTACCTCTCCGACTCTATCATTGACGACAACAGTGCGATTATGGGCACCAATGATATTTTGTGGTGGATAGCCGTCATTAAGAAGGGTTTTTATTACCCCTTCTAATTGCCAGGGTGTAGTTGAGCACGCCGGATACCAGTGATGCCAGGAAATGTTAATTTTAAGAAGAACAACTTTATCCCTGGGTAAAAAACTCTCATATTCGGCTAATTTCATTAACCGTTTATAATCCTCGAGTACCGTTTCCGGCTTTGTTTTTAAAACTGCAACTTTACTCATTTCTTTAAACCTCCTCTTATGACTCGAAGTAAATTTTTATCCTTCTTTAGCCATACCATCTTCATATTTAAGAAAATATCTAAGAAGTGCGGCTAAAGCCGAAAACCAGTAAAATGGTTCAAAGTCTGTCTTGTCTATAAATATACCACTTATCATATGTCCTATTAAGCCAATTTCAAGTGCTCGACTTAGATTGTGAACATTAATCCCTTGAAATTCTTCTTTTGCTGATTTCCTTACCCGCCATAAATCTGTAAAATTAAAAAATAATAATAACAGGTAAGAGAATAAAGTAATAGTCCCCCCTTGAGCTAAGAACTTTATATATGTATTATGCGGAACAAGTTGTTCGATATTACTATCCCATGGGAGATAGCCTCTAACTACATACTGAAAATTTTCCTGTCCTATACCAATTAAAGGATGCTCTTTCCACATCTCAATACCTGCCTTCCATACATCAATTCGATGAGTGGCTGATGCATCCTCCTCATAAGTCTTAATTGTATTCATTCTCTCCCAATAAATAGGGGGAGCAAACATTATTCCTAACCATATTACTCCACTTAATATAAGGAATGATTTTAATTTCTTTTTTGAGTTAAGGGCAAGGGATAGTAGAACTACTCCAGCACCAATAGAACCACCTCGAGAACCAGTAGCAATGATACAAAAAATTGAGATTGGTAAAAAAATAATACCCGCGATTCTCTCCAATTGATTCTTGCTAAAAATCTTATAGAAAAAAAATGGTATTGTCATTACGACCATGTGGGCAAGGGCATTAGAACCCTTTAACTGACCTCCACCTACCTCTGTTCTTTTCATTGAACCTCCCAGAATGAATGTGCGGATGGCTAAAAGAGATAAGCACCCGCTACCTCCTGATACTATCCAATAGGCAAGATTAAGTTTTTTAAAGGAGTCTGTTAAATTTAGAAAAAGGAGATAAAATATCATTCTTTTACCAAATACATTGGATTCCTCAATACTCTTTTCTGGATAAACGGCATTAATAGTGGAAAGATATGCCACGGCTATTAGTCCTAAAATAGCAATGTTTTGCCAGCATTTAACAAATCTAAAATTTCGTTTAACTATCATATTAAATAACCAACTTCCCACAACTACTGGTGTTATGTAGAATATTGCCCTTGTATCTGATGGAGCATATTTTATATCACATGACATAAGAAAATATAAAAAGATTACGAATAGGACTCCCAAATAAGGCTCAAGGATAATACCTATACCTCCCACAATACATAATCCAATCAGGGTCGCATTCCTGATGGAAACAAGAGGGCATAAAAACAGAAATCCCATCGCCATACATAAAACTATGCTTATCGTAATCATTATTGCCGATGGTAATTCCTTATTATATTTAACCTCTATCCAGAATGAGGTTATCTTTTCTTTCAGAGTATTAAAATATTTCTTCATTTAATATGTCTCCCTTACAGATTATGTAACTACTCAACTTTGGCAAAAAATGCAAAACTCGTTTATAGTTTATGGTTTATAGTTTATTGTTTATAGTCTATAGTCCTTCAACTATCAACTATATATAAACTATCATAAGTTTTTCAAAGAAGTTTGCAAATTTGCCAAAGTTTAGTAACTATTTAGCCATCTGAAGTGAAATAACAGGCAATGGTTGTTAGGTTCAGGGTTCTACTGTCTTACTTCACCTGGGTAAATAATTAACCAGATTATTTATTAACAGCTGTTTTATCTTATAGCAGTCACTAACTTTCTGCCTTGGTCTTTTAAAGATACTATCTACTATTTTTCTATCTCCACCATTTCTTCGGATTATCTCTACGATGTATTCATAAGTTTGTAGCTCTGTGCGAAGGACTTTTAGTCGTAGAGATGGAATAGGAATATCGAGATTAAATTTACTACCAGGATAAAAGGCTAATGCAGTGCCATCTTCGTCATCAAGGTAGATATAAGGGTCATCTTTCCATGAGGCACAACTCCAGAAGCAAATTCCATCAACTTTTGCTTTCCATATTTCCCATAATATATCTATTTCTTTATCATCTTCATTATCACAAAAAGATTTTTTATTTACCGCGGGCAGACTTCCATAAAACCAGATTTCTTCATCCTGCCTATGTCTATTTTCCGCATCAGAAATATCACTCCCCAGTCCAACATTCCATAATCCAACATAGCCATCTAATCTTTTATCTGAGGAAAGATACTCATAATACCGACCAATATCAATTCTAAAAACAAACTTTGCAGATTTAGTATCCATAATTTTCTTTCCCGCACCTATATTTTTAAATCCTTTTCTTGTTAATTCTGCATAGTATTTCAACGCATCATAATCAGCATAGGGATTTTGGGGAGATTCCTTAGATGGGTATCTCGGTTCATCCATCCGCCAGGGAATTAATTTAGACATAGTTGTTTTATGGTTAAAATATATCTGAAATTGGGTTTGTGTCCAACCCTGTTTATTAAAATAATCTTCAAATTGTTGACATATTCTTATATATTCTGTTCTGTATTCTGGAGTCGTATATCGTCTTGAATTTTTATCTTCGCCCCATTTTGCAGGCCAATTACAATTAAATGGCAATATAAAAGATGATAATGCTCTGCCGGTCCCTCGCTTACATTCATAAAAAATATTATCTTTGGGTGAGAAGTATTTATTAAACTGATTATAAAATGCCCTCCAATCCACTACCTTAATTTTATCCCCATTACCTTCAATAATGGGGGCATAATTCCCCTTCATTCCACCATCTTGATTATAGGGTATTTCACTAAGGGTAAATCCATGTTCCCGTGCCATTTTATGAAATTTCTCTTCAATGCTTATGTATCGTGCGTCTTTACGGTCAACATCAAATCCTCTTGATATCCAGATATAATCATTTAAAATAGCCTTTAATGAATAATCATCCGGAAGGGCAAAATTTAATACCTTAAGTTTAATATTTAGTGTTTTAAGTAATTTTTTAGTCTGGGTAACCTTAAGAGTCCCTTGATAATCACCAGCAGGAATATTTTTAGGTATGTAAATATCACACCAGACAGCCTGGTTTTTTTGTCCGATAATAGGTTGGGTAGAAGTAGGAATATCAAATGGGGCACCATAGTCAGGGACTTCAAAAGGTATTAATGCATCCGGATACCATACATTATTTAGTTTTATATACCACTCACGAAATAGTTCAATATTCTCTTTGCTTTGAATAACTCCCTGTCCTGTTAAATTACTGACTAAAATATCTACATCCTTAAGTTTTGTATTCTCTGCCTCAATAACTACTTGAAATCCTACATATTCATTCTTTGCCCCCTGAAGGGAAATAGTATTAAGGTTTTTATCAAAGAAGTAATTTTTGTCTTTATATTCGCCAATTATTGGTTTAGCGTTATATTTTCGCGGGTCTTCCTCATATACATTTCCAGTGATAGGATTGACCTTTTCATATTCTCCTGTTACCCAGATATTAACTGAAGAAAACGCCGGAGAAGAAGACAATAGAATCAGTAATAATATGATAATTTCCATACTTACATAATATCACATAATTTAAAAAAAGTCAATTAGTAATTGACAACGGGTGCGTGTAAAATTTATGGGTAAAAAATATTCTGAGAGTTAGACCTGAAATTAAATCAAATATCAAAATGCAAAATTACAAATCAAATTTCAAAGAGGAAATAGCAGGGTTTCTCTCAAAGAGTTGGAGGAATTTGGTAATATCTTTGCTTCAAGTATTTTAACGCTGAAAGGAAAGAGATAATTTTACATTTTGATATGTAATTTTTATATTTGCTTTTTGCATTTTGCTCTTTGGAGGGAATTGAATAATAGAGATGTTAAAAGTTACCCACAAATTTTACATACACCCTTGACAACAGTTAAAATATATGTTAAACTATAAGAGTGAAAAATGAAAATGCCAGATGTATATTTTCACCTAAATCAATTGCGGTTATAGGCGCCTCTACTCATCAAGATGCAGTAGGCAGGACTTTGTTTGCCAATATATTGTTTTCTGGATATACAGGTATTGTCTATCCGGTAAATCCGAAGGCAAGAGGCATTTTAGGCGTTAGGGCATATCACTCTGTCTGGGATATTCCAGGGGGAGTAGATCTGGCTGTAATTATCGTGCCAGCATCAAGCGTGCCTGGTGTTATGGAGGAATGTGGAGAAAAGGGTATAAAAGCCGCCATAATCATCAGTGCTGGATTTAAAGAAATAGGTGAAAAAGGAGCACAGATTGAAAAAACGGTGATAGAGATTGCGAAAAAATATTCTATTGCGGTTCTTGGCCCCAATTGTCTTGGTATAATTAATACTGACCCGGAGATTTCTTTTAATGCGACTTTTGTTACAAGTATGCTAAAACCCGGTAATATCGCCTTTATTTCTCAATCCGGTGCCCTGGGTGTAGCGGCACTTGAATATGCCTCAGACAATAATATCGGGCTGTCAAAATTCGTCTCGATTGGGAATAAATCTGATTTAACCGAAACTGATATGCTGGCGATGATGAAGGATGACCCAAATACAGATGTGATTCTGCTTTATCTTGAGGACCTCACAGACCCCAGAAGATTCTTAGAACTGGCAAGAGAGATAACCGGGGATATTCCTGAAAGAAAGCCAATATTAGCCATAAAATCAGGACGCACTATCGAAGGAGCAAAAGCGGCTTCGTCTCATACCGGGGCATTAGCCAGTTCAGACGACGTTTATGAATATTTCTTCCATCAATGTGGCGTGTTAAGGGTAGAAACGCTTGAAGAACTATTTGATTATGCCCGCGCATTTGCCAATCAACCACTTCCAAAAGGAAATCAAGTCGCAATTATCACTAATGGTGGTGGTCCCGGGATAATGGCAACAGATATTTGTATCAGATATGGCATGCAATTAGCACATTTTGATAAAAAAACTACCTCAAAGTTAAAAAATGGCTTACCACCAAGTTCAAATATAAATAACCCCATTGACCTTATTGGAGATGCCAGAGAAGACCGCTATGCACTTGCCTTGAAATCTGTTCTGGAAGATAAAAATGTAGATGGTGTCATAATTGTTATCTGCACTATTCAGCCAATAACTACCTTACAAAATATCGCTTATGTTATTACAGAAATGATGCCCAAATACCAGAAACCTATTATGGTTTGCTGGATGGGAATAACTGATATATCCAGTGTTTTAAAGATTCTTGATGAAAAAAATATCCCGCATTATAAATTTCCAGAAGTGGCGTCAAGAGCACTGGCAAAGATGTGCGAATATACTCAATGGGTAGCACGACCTCGAACACAGGTTCGAATATTCAATGATGTTGATAAAAAGAAAGTAGAAGAAGTCATTTCTCTTGCAAAAACACAAAAAAGAAGATTTTTACCCGAGCCAGAGACTTATGAGATTTTAAAGGCGTATGGATTCCCGGTGTTAGACTTCCGATTAGCAAAAAATGAACAAGAAGCCACTCAATACGCTCAGGAAATCGGCTATCCAGTAGCCTTGAAGATAGTTTCTCCAGAAATCCTTCATAAACTGGATGTGGGTGGCGTCCGATTAAATATTGAAAATGAAAATGATTTGAGAAAGGCATATCAGGAGATGACTCTGAAATTTACTAACTACACTGTTTGGGGTATCCTTGTTCAAAAGATGGCAAAGAAAGGGAAAGAAATCATTCTTGGGATGAATAAAGATTTACAGTTTGGCAATTTGCTTATGTTTGGATTAGGTGGTGCTTATGTCGAGGTATTAAAAGATGTAACATTCAGGATTGCTCCAATTCGTGAACTTGGTGCTTACAATATGATAGAAGAGATTCGCGGCTATAAAATATTGACCGGTTATCGAGGTGAAAAACCATCTGATATTGACATCATTGCTGAATGTTTAGAAAGGTTATCCCAGTTAGTATGTGATTTTGAAGAAATAGAGGAATTAGATATTAACCCTTTGATTGTGTTTGAAAAAGGTAAAGGGGCAAAGATAGTTGATGCCCGTATCTTGATATTATCCTTACCCACATCTTTTACTGGACAATGTTATTAACTATGCATTCATTCACAATTCACCATTCACAATTCACCATTGTTTCCCTTTCCCATTTTTTCCTCTTTTCCCCTTTTTCCTTATGGACACTTGAACAGTTACAAAAAAAAGATATTTTCCTCTCTGTTCCTCTGCGTCTCTGCGGTAAATTACCACCTGAACGGTTACCGGGAAAAGGTTATTTACTTTTATTACAGTCACCCTCAATTCATTTTCCTTGACATTTTGATTTAATTGTGATAAAATATCTCCAGTGCAATTAGAATTAATCTCCTGTCGTGTTGAACAAATAATGCAGGGAATTTGATTCTGGTAACTGGTGATTGGTAACTGGTAATTAAATACCGTTTGGCTGATTTCAGGACGAAACTATTTAACCAGTTACCAGTTACCAATTCTGATAACAGAGGTCGAAAAATCTGGTGGTGTCTTAATCTAGCATAAAGGTTAAAATAGTGTATAGGGTTCTGCAAAATAGGATTTGAGGGAGACAACAAATAAATATCAAATATCAAATATTAAATATCAAATATAAATATCAAAATGCAAAATTACAAATCAAATTTCAAAGAGGGAGTAACAAGGTTTCTCAAAGAGTTGGAGGAATTTGGTAATATCTTTGCTTCAAGTATTTTAACGCTGAAAGGAAAGAGATAATTTTACATTTTGATATGTAATTTTTATATTTGCTTTTTGCATTTTGCTCTTTGGAGGAAATCCCTTTTGGACACCAAATCTGCATAGATTTCACTATTAGAGTTATTTTCAGACACCACCAAAAATCTGGAGGATGAAAAAGATGCGACATACTATCTCAGTGTTAGTCGAGAATAAATTTGGGGTTTTAGCCCGTGTAGCGGGATTATTTTCTGGCCGTGGCTTTAATATTGATTCCTTATGCGTTGCCGAAACTGACGACCCAACTATGTCAATGATGACGATTGTTACTCACGGTGATAATAAGATAATCGAGCAGATTGAAAAACAACTCAATAAACTTATTGATGTCATTAAGGTCAGTGATTTAACTAAAGAAGAACATGTCGAAAGAGAGCTGGTTTTGATAAAGGTTACAACAGAAAACGGTAGTCGGGCGGAAATTATGGAGATTGTTGATATCTTCCGGGCAAAGATTATTGATGTTGGACAGAAAACCATAATTGTGGAAACCACTGGTGACGAAGATAAACTGAAAGCCTTGATTAACCTGCTGAAGCCTTTTGGAATAAAAGAGATAGTTAGAACAGGTAAAATCGCCCTATCCAGAGGAACGAAGGGGTAGTCGTAACCGTTCACCGCAGAGACACACAGACGCAGAGAAGAAAATTAAAATTTATGGACGATACGCTTAACATCCCTGATTTTCATCAGTGCAAGCTCTTGAGTCCAACAACATTAAACTTGCCCTGATGAAAATCAGGGATGGATTAACAAATCTGGCTTGCCGGCTGAACATTCGGCAAGCAGGTCCTATGTATTTCAATGGCTGCACCAATAATCTTTTCTGTTATCTGATTCATTTCCATATCTTCTCTGTTCCTCTGCGTCTCTGCGGTAAATTACCACCTGAACGGTTACGGGTAGTCAAATTTCACAGGGAAATAATCCGATGAAAATACTTCCATTAGCCTTTGATTCTTTAGGC
>JBFLYA010000107.1:0-3884 GCA_040757115.1 bacterium
GTTTTCCACAATCAATTTCTACCTATTTCTATAAATTTCAATCTATTTCTATTATCTTATCTCCATATCACTCTTATCTCCTTATCCCCTTTCTTACACTTTTGATATATAGCCTGAACGGTTACAGTTTAAGATTATTATTCTTCCCTTACCTTAAAAATGTAGTAACCGTTCACCGCAGAGACGCAGAGGAACAGAGAAGATATGGAAATAAATCAGATAACAGAAAAGATTATTGGTGTAGCCATTGAAATACTTATGACCTGCTTGCCGAATGTTCAGCCGGCAAGCCAGATTTGTTAATCCATCCCTGATTTTCATCAGGGCAAGTTTAATGTTGTTGGACTCAAGAGCTTGCACTGATGAAAATCAGGGATGTTAAGCCTATCGTAAATAAATTTTAATTTTCTTCTCTGCGTCTCTGTGTCTCTGCGGTGAACGGTTACAAATTCGTGAATCGTGTCCGTTTTCCGTGTCCGTAATTAGGCTGAAGGTTTTTTCTTCCTGTTGTCCTCTGCCTTCTGCCCTCTGTATTTATCCGTGTTAATCCGTGTTGATCAGTGGCTGAATAATTACTGTAAATTCAATATTCAAAGTCTATCTTCAACTACCGTTAGACCCCAACTCCTCTTGCAGATTGAGACAGAACTTCAGCAACCCAGGAACCGATATTTTTTCTATCCTTTTCAGCTGCAAGAATGACTTTGCGATGTTCCTCAGGTGATAGTCTAATAGTGAACCGTCCAGAAAATGGTTTTTCAGGTTTCTCTCTTCGCTCCACACAAAAAGACAAATAATCCTCAATCGAATCCTCAAATGCCTTACGCAATTCCTCAACTGTTTTTCCTTGAAAAGTGATAACATCTCGAATGTTTATTACCTCTCCATGAAAAATATTAGATTCACTATCAAACTCGACCTGACCCAAATAACCCTTATATTCCATCATAGTTCCACCTCTGATTCGGTTAAAAATCGACGCATGGAAATCACTGTTCCTTTATCTGTTTCTTTCCGGGGATGTGGTCGATGAAACACAGCACGCACTCCCTTGAGAGCAATACGTATTCGTGAGCCTCGCCCTTCACTGATTTCCGCCCCACAAGCCACAAGCAGACTTTCAATATCAGCCCATGGGATATTAGCACGGACTGGCTCTGTAAAAATGGCTTGTAAAGTTTTTCTATGTTTTGATTTCATAACCGTCCTATAACTTAATTACTCAAACGTAACTATTCAGCCATAGATGGACACAGATGAAACATTGAAAATTCGTAAATCGTGTCCGTCTTCCGTGTCCGTAATTAGGCTGAAGTTTTTTTCTTCCTGTTGTCCTCTGCCTTCTGTCCTCTGTATTTATCCGTGCTAATCCATGTCCATCAGTGGCTGAATAGTTACAAGTAGTATAACATAGGTTTCAGGTTATGTCAAACTAAATTTCCTGGCGGAGGAATTCTCGGTAAAAAATTAGATAGAGGCTCATTATTCCTTATTTTTCTCTCAAAATATTTCGACCTGTGCAGGTAGAAAATTAAGGAAGCAGATTTTTAATAGTAAGCGGATTTAACGGATTTAGCGGAAAAAGAAATAAAAAAAATCCGCTCAATCCGTTTAATCCGCTTACAATAAAAAATGTAATCTGTTTAATCAATTATCCTTTTATTTCTAATTGCACAGGTGGAAATTTTACTTGACATCTATATTAAAATTTGATACACTAAAGTTGGAAGATACAATTTAATCAATTACCAAAAGGGGGAAGAAAAAGATGTTAAGAAAGATTTTATATCTATCAATTTTTATTTTTTTGTTACCATTTTTAGCCTTTGGTGAGGAAACCACTTCCTCAATTATCACGGTGGGTAAGGTCTACACAAAATGGAAAGGATTTTTAAACATACCTTTCTGGACAGATGCAAGTGTTTCTTTTAATGGAATTTCCCCGGTTACTTTACCCAAAGAGGTAACTGCTTTTCAAATCGGGTTAGATTGGCGTGGTGAAAATGAGACTCGCGCATCTCAAAAATGCACCATTATTACCCGCATTGAGGCAGAAACTTATCCTAACTCAGGCAAGTGGACACTTTTATTTGAAGAGGCAAATGAAATGATAGGTCGAGGAGGAGTAATTGAGGAAAGACCTATTGTAACCAGAAATATCCCGCAGGAAAAACCAGAAGTAAGGTATAAAATTACGGTTAGAGCGACTATGCCGCTTGGGCAAGAACAAAAACCTGAGATTACTTATCTAACCGTGCTCCTTACCTCAAAGGCATATACGACTTACACCTCTATCCCGATTCTTCCTATAATGCTCCTTCATGACCCTAATGGTGATGAGAGTTACATTACTCTACAACCAAATACCTCCATTTCTCACTTATTAAGTATTAATTTAGCCGGGCTGGAGGCAAAAATAGAAAACCAACAAAAGGTGTTTTTTGAAACACAAAAGGCTAAAATAGAAATTAATCCTATGTCAGAAAATACAGTAATGATAAATTTCATCTCTAAAGAGGCGATAACCTCCGCTGTTTCAAAAGACCCTTGTTTAATTGGAACGGGTCTTGGAGATACTTATGTGGTGATTAAAGATTTACCCATAAAATTTAACTTCTCAAAGGCATTTACTCCATTAGGGGAAGAGAAAAGGGCTTTTTCCTGCTGTATCGTTAGTCCACAGGAGGCTGGACTTTCTCCAGAAAGAGGATTTGATGTTGTCTTAATACCAGCCGCAGCTTTGCGTTCTTACGATAAAGAGTGTCCAATCTTTGGCAATTGGGGACAATTAGGATTAGATGACCAGATGAGACAACAATTGATAGAGATGAATATAGGGTGGGATAATATGGTCTCTCCAGAGGAAAAAGATGATGTTATTGACCTCGGCGAGGGATATTTAAACTTTAAAGACCAAACAAGAAAAGATTACACTCAAGTCTATTTGAACAAGGTTAGTTTTTTTTCAGAGATGGTCATAGAGCCCTATTTTGCAACAACAGCAGGGATTCCTGTCTCAAGAGATAAGATGCTTACCGCAATCATCTTAAATGAATCACCTGTAACTAAAAGTGTTCCAAAGGATAATTTAATCGTTACTTTAGAAGATGACGATAGACAAAATATCCCGGGTGATTTCTTTACTTATCAGTTCTATCTGGATAAACGATTTGGCTCCTTATTAGTTATTACTAAAGATGATAAAACTAAACCTCAGACTTTAGATTCACTTTATACCCGAAGTTTCTCATCTAACCCTAAGGAATACTGGACCGAAGACTTAAAAATCATACCCGTAGAGGTGTCAATTAAGGGATTAGTTACTTCGACTACTGGTGAAGGAATTGGTAGTGTTAGCTTAGAGGTAAGGTTAGATGATAAGGTGGTAAAAGAGGTGATGACTAAAGCAGGAGGCACTTATACCATTGATGGATTAATACCAGGGAATAAGTATGTTTTGATACCCAATATCGCCGGCTATCAGTGTAAAACAATAGAAATAGAACCTTTTTCGCATAATGAATTAATCCGTGAAATAAATGTAGTTTTAGAACCAATTGTGAAGGAGGTGTTACCAGAAGAAAAAGTTATAGTTGAAATACCACCTGCACCATTAATTCCTGAGCCTGTTCCTCCTAAACCTGAGATAGTGGCTGAGAAAGAAATATCTGAATTGTTAGTTAACAGCAATTTTTCATCCGCATTAGATGGCTGGAAATTAGTTAAGATTGGTGCAGGCAAAGAGATGTATGCCAGCGTCATCAGGAATGATTTTACCTATCCGTATGCCTTAGAGATTAAGCGCACAGGTTCTAACCGTGTTCGAGGTGAAATGGGCGTCCGACAGGTATTAAATAAGGATGTCTCTGGATATACTCAATTAG
>JBFLYA010000107.1:3984-13361 GCA_040757115.1 bacterium
ACGGGTTTTTATACGCTCCAAAGATTAATTATCCAGATATAGGGGAAAGGATTGAGCAGGATAAATGGATTATCTACACCTCAAATAATTTATTGGAGTGGACACCCAAACCCAAACTGATTAAAGAGATAAAACTATCTGGTAGTGGTTGGGGATTTCACAGTAAGATTGCTAATGTAAAATTGATGGGGGAAAAAGGTTCTGAGCATAGATGAAAATATACCATCTGTCCTATCGGCTTATTTCAATTGCACAGCTCGAAATAATTTGCAAAGGTGATTAATGTCTTATCTCGTTTTAGCCAGAAAGTATCGACCGAAGATTTTTAGTGAATTAATCGGTCAACCACATATTAAAGAAACCTTAAGCAATGCCATTACTTCTAATCGGTTAGCCCAGGCATACCTATTCACGGGTTCACGAGGCACGGGAAAAACTACAACTGCCAGAATATTGGCTAAATGTCTAAATTGCCTTAACGGGATGTCGATAACCCCTTGTGGTAAATGTTCTTCCTGCGAGGAGATTGCTGGTGGCTATTCAATGGATGTTATAGAAATAGATGGGGCATCAAATCGTGGAATTGATGAGATTCGAGAATTACGAGAAAGGGTTAAATTTCTCCCCGCGAAGGCAAAATATAAAGTTTATATCATTGATGAAGTGCATATGTTGACCAATGAGGCTTTTAATGCCTTATTAAAAACCCTCGAAGAACCACCTCCTCATGTTATATTCGTTTTTGCAACTACTGAACCTCATAAAGTTCCCCAGACTATCCTTTCAAGATGTCAACGGTTTGATTTTAAAAGAATACCAATATCTGAAATTTGTAAATTATTAAAATACATTGCAGAAGAAGAGAAAATCGAAATAGACGATTTAACATTAATTTCTATCGCCAAAGCCGCAGAAGGAAGTATGCGAGATGCAGAATCTATTTTAGACCAGGTAGTTTCTTATTGCGGGGATAAGGTTTCACAGGAGGATGTCGTAACTATCCTCGGCATAGTAAAACAAGAGGTGTTATTTACCTTTTGCGAGGCAATAATTGCCGCCTCAGCAAATAAAATAATTCAACTCTTAAATGAGATAATTGATAAAGGATTAGATTTATCACAGTTTGTTCGTGAGTTGATGATGCATCTACGGAATTTACTTATAATTAAAACAGGTTGCCGTCCTGATTCAGTCATTGACCTGACTTCAGAAGGGATAAAATTATTAGAAAGCCAATCATCACAACTTGGACAGGAACAACTTTTAAATCTGATTGAAGCACTTCAAAAGGCAAATGAAAATATGCGATTATTTCCACTCCAGGCAAGATTAATATTAGAAATAGCCTTGATAAAGATGATTCAGGGAAATAAGCCCAGGATAGAGGAAGTGAAACAAGAGGTTGTTTGGACTCCGCCAAAAGAATTATTTGTGAAAGAACCAATAGAGGAGGTTAAAGCACCTGTTGTTACCCCGAGTAAGGAATTTGAGAATCAATCTTTAGAGTTTTCTTTAGAGCAGATAAAAAATATTTGGCCAGAAATCCGAAAAAATATTAAAAATGAAAAACCGGCTTTAGATACCTGTCTGGCATTGGCTGAGATTACGGATTTAGTTAATCAGACCATTATCATTGGGTTTAAAAGGGGTGATTCATTTCATAAAGAAAGAATAGAACGCCTTGAGAACAAAGACTTTATTCAAGAACAGCTTAAAAAAATAACAAACTGTAACCTGCACATCAAAACGATATTTATTGATGGAGCATCAATAGAGGAGGGAAAAACTGTAGTCAGTCCGAAGGTATTGGATATGGTTTTTAAAGTTTTCCCGGAGGCACAGATAATAGAAGGTTAGAGGGCAGAGGGCAGAAGGCAGAGGGCAGAGGGCAGAGGGCAGAGGGCAGAAGGCAGAGGGCAGAAGGCAGAAGGCAGAGGACAACAGGAAGAAAAAACCTTCAGCCTAATTACGGACACGGATACCGGACACAATTTACGAATTTTCCGTGTTTCATCCGTGTCTATCTGTGGCTGAATAATTACTTTTTATATTTGCTGCTCTTTGGAGGAAATTGACCCGTTTAAAAACTACAATTTCCTGGTTTTGCAGAACTCTAATTTACCAAAGAAAAGGAGGGATAAGTTAAAAAATGGAGTTTCAAAACATTCTTAAACAAGTTCAAGAGATGGGAACACAATTTAAAAAGGTTCAAAAAGAACTGGCTTCTAAAAAAGTCACCGCCAGTGTTGGTGGTGGGATGGTTCAAGTTACGGCTAATGGACAAAAAGAAATCATCAGTATTACCATAGAAAAAGCCATAATTAATCCTCAAGAAAAGCAGATGTTAGAGGATTTAGTTTGTGCCGGGGTAAATGAGGCACTTTCAAAGGCACAAGATTTAGCCGTAGAACAAATGATGAAAACGACTGGTGGGATGAACATCTTTGGATTATTAAAAGGGTTGGTTTGAAAAAATGTATTTAACCCCTTCTATGACCAAATTAATAGAAGAATTATCTAAATTACCTACAATTGGGCCAAAAACTGCCTCCCGATTAGCATTTTATATCTTGAAAACATCACCCGAAGAGACAAAAAGATTAGCCAGAGCAATCCTTGAGGTAAAAGAAAAGGTTAAAAATTGCTCGATTTGCTATAACATCACAGAACAAGACCCTTGTGATATTTGTCAGGACATTAAAAGGGATAAAAAAATAATCTGTGTGGTAGAACAGGCTCAAGATATAATGGCGGTGGAAAAGACAAGGGAATATAAAGGAACTTACCATGTCTTGGGCGGGGCTATTTCACCCCTGGATGGTATTAGTCCAGAACATCTACGGATAAAAGAATTAGTCAAAAGGATTGAGAGTAATCCATTAGAGGAAATGATTATCGCAACCAATCCAAATGTAGAAGGTGAAGTAACCGCACTTTATCTGACTAAATTAATCAAACCGCTGGGAATAAAATTAACCCGAATAGCCTATGGCATACCTGTTGGTGGAGATCTGGAATATGCCGATGAGGTTACATTAGCTAAGGCGCTGGAAGGAAGGATACAACTATAGAAAATTATAGGGTTTCACGAAATTAAAAGGAGGTAATTGGTCACTAATTACCATTCACCAGTTACCAATTACCAGAAAATAGGAGGTATTTAAAATGTTTAAAGGTTCAATTGTTGCTCTGGTAACACCATTTAAAGATGGTCAGGTAGATAAGGAAAGGTTGTTGGAATTAGTTGAGTTTCATATTCAAGAAGGGACAGATGGGATAGTACCGTGTGGGACTACTGGTGAATCAGCGACTTTGTCCCATGATGAACACAAAGAGGTCGTAACTCTGGTTGTCAACGCAGTAAATAAACGAATTCCAGTGATTGCCGGGGCGGGGTCAAATTGCACGCGGGAATCTGTTGATTTAGCTCATCATGCGAAAAAGGTAGGTGCTGACGCTATTTTAGCCGTAACACCTTACTACAATAAACCAACACAAGCCGGACTATATGAACACTACGCCACCATTGCTAAAGAGGTTGATATTCCACTTATTCTTTATAATGTTCCAGGTAGAACCGGCGTAAATTTACAACCTGAAACCGTGGCAAAACTATCTAAAATCAACAATATTGTTGGAATTAAAGAGGCATCGGCAGATTTAAGACAACAAACTAAAATTGTTGAGCTTTGCCGTCCAGATTTTGCCTTAATCTCTGGTGATGATTTTACACTACTACCAACATTATCTATTGGTGGAGTAGGCGTTATCTCAGTCGTCGCAAACATTGTCCCAAAAGATATGGCAAATTTAATTAAAGAGTTTAACAAAGGCAACTTTGATGAGGCGAAAAGATTACATTATAAAATATTTCCTTTATGTGAGGCTTGTTTTATTGAGACAAGTCCGGTGCCTGTAAAAGAGGCATTAGGAATAATGGGTAAGATATTGCCAGAAGTAAGACTACCTTTAGTCCCATTACAAGAAACTAATCGAGAAAAACTACGGCAAACTCTAATTACCTATGGGATAGGCGTTTAGCAGATAGTTGAGCGATTACAAAGAGGGTGTTGAAAAAGTCCTCGCACCCAACAAGGGGAGAGCGTTGCAAATAAGATTGGGATTTAATGCAGGTTTTATTTAGTAATGGAGAGATAGAACTTGCCAAAGTAGGAAAAGAGATATAAAATTGGAACTTGACATCAAAGGAGGGTGTAGAATTAGGGAGTTATGGATTTGGTAGTAGCGTGAGAGGGCCTAATGTTTTGGATAAAATAAGTCGATAAAGATAACAGAAGTAAGTCTAAATTCTTTAGGAGGGGAGTAATGAATACAAAAGAGGACTTCTGTTATCAGGGTATTTCATTTCAGTCCGAAGAGGATAGTGGCGTTGGGGGAGGACTGGAAATCAAACAAGATGGGAATCGATTTTGTGTCATAGGCCGAGGGTTTAATATCGGCTGGTTACTGGATACTGCTTCGAATCGAAAGGCGGTGTTAGTGTTTATCCGGCTATTTCGAGACAAGGCAGGCAAACCATTATATACCCATCAGGAACTTTCAGAGATAGTGGGGAGTAAGAATCGGCAGGCTTCAAGCAGTCATATGGAACAATTTCATGCTTGTGGTGGCGATATATTGAAGTTTCTGAGTCGTCGTCGCAAGGTAGATGGAGAGGTAGTAGGAGCAGTATTATCAGAGTTAAAGAAGGATCCTTTAAAGGCAAAGAATGAATTATGTCAGGAAGTGAAGAGGAGGCTTAGTAGGGATGACCTGACGGAGATGAATATTCAAGCAGCGTTAGAGCAAATACCGTATGAACCATTATACCGTAGGTTAAGAGAGCAGTTGAACAAAGGGGAGGTGCATTATCAAGAGGACTATCTTTTGCAGGAGGTAATGAATAGTTTTAGTTCCTGTGGAGGCGAGCAGGGAGGTATGATGCTGGGAGAAGTGGAAGGGATGAAGGTATCAGATCCGACAGGGATACGGAATTTGTTAACGCCGGAAGTAAGTTTATCCTGCATCAACAAATCGTTGCAGATAGTATGTTTTGTGATGGCCTTGTATCATCATGAGGTTGGATTGTCTGTTCTGGGTAAATGGTTGAAGGTTCATAAGACTACGATATTACGATGGATACTTGGGTTATCATTGGAGCTTTGGCCAATAGTGTGGAGTTGGGTAAAGAAGGGGGTGAAGACGAGGAAGGTCTATATAGATGAGAAATGGCTGAAGATTCAAAAGAGATGGTATTATTGGTTTGTCGTTTTGGATGAGGGGACAGGTTTACCGATAATAACTTCACTTTTAGCATCTCGAGGGGTATGGGCATGTCGGTGGATAGGCTATCAGATGAAGAAGTTGGGTCAAATTCCTAAAGCAATTATCACGGATGGAATGGTAACATATAAATATCTCAAGGAGATCTTAGGAAAAGATGTTGAGCATCTGTTGTGCCATTTTCATTATCAACAGGTTACCAGCCGATGGGTCAAAGAGAACTTCAAAGGGAATGAACAACTTATTAAGCAGCGTAAGAAAGAGTTGAAGGAGGTCTTACAAACTAACGATAAGCGGACGGTCAAGCGGCGTTTTGAGAAACTTAGAGGAATGGCCGAAATAATGGGGATACAAAGATGGGTTTCGAATATGGAGGAAGCATTGCCGAAGCTTTTACCTGCTATTGGAAGCAAGAAATTTCCTAAGACCAATAATGCGATAGAGCGATTCTTTAGAGATTTTAATCAATTTTACAAAAGAAGGTGTGGATTCTTTTCTGTCATGAGTGCCAGGAGAGAAATCATCAGTTTTTTGGTAATGTACTTATTTCTTCAGCAGCCAGGTAGTTGCAAGGCTCCACTTGAAATGATTATGCCAGAAGTAAAAAATATGCCTTTCTATCAACTGGTTAACAATCCACTGGGTTGCCTGTTAGGACTACAAAATGTCAAGTTAAATAAAAATATGGCAGAAAATAGAACAAAACAATGCCTCGGACCTTAAATATAACGCCAAACCTTATGCAACACTCTCGCTTTTATCCCATTAAAGTTTTTTGAAATCTCCTTTACTTCAAGAACATTCATCTCTCTCTACCTTTACTCAAATTTGTATTCACCTGCAATCCCTTGAGGTCGAAAATACATAAAGCCGATGAGAAGCAGGGCATAAATCATCTGCCGCAGGTTAGCGGCTACTGAATCTGGGATCCCGAGGAATCGTAAGACTTCCGGGATAATAAGGAGAAGAACTGTTCCAACAACCGGTCCTTTCAGATTGCCCATTCCGCCAACAATGATAATGGTAGCAATGAATATTGACTCCTCTAATGTGAAGCTTGTCGGGTCGATGTAAGTAACATAATGGGCAAAGAGACTTCCGGAAATAGCTGCCATTCCAGCCGCAATAAGGAAGGCAAGAACCTTTACTCTGAATACATCCTTGCCCAGGGCCTGGGTGGCTAACTCATCCTCTCTGATTGCCTTTAATAATCTTCCAAAGGGAGAGACAAGAATTCTCCTTATCACAAAGAAAGAGCCTGCCACGATAATAAGGGTTAGCAAAAAGTATTTCGGCAAGGTGGAGAACTCAAATCCAAATAGTGATGGGACAGGTATACCAGGTATCCCATAAGGCCCTCTGGTAAGACCAATCCAGTTATACAGGATAGTAAATACAATGAGTTGGAATCCGATGGTGGCTAAGATAAAGTAGTCTCCCTTCAGGCGGAGGGATGGAAGAGAGACACACAGGCTTATAGCCATTGCCCCAAGAATACTTAGCGGAAGAGCTAAAAAGAAGTTTAGCCCCAGTTTCACCATCAGCAGGGTTGATATATAAGCCCCTATTCCATAAAAGGCAGCATGGCAAATAGAGAGAAGCCCGGTATAGCCTATTAGCAGGTTAAGGGAAAAAGCCAGGATGAGGTAGATATTTATCATAATCAAGATATGAAGTAAATAATTCATGTCTCTTCAAGCCTCCTTGTCTTGCCCATAATTCCCTGCGGACGGAAGAGGAGAAACATAATCAGAATAGAGAAAGTGACCAGGTCTTGCCATCTGGCGGAGGTCTTCCAGATGACCATATTCTGGATTATACCTAAGAATAATCCACCCAGGGCAGCTCCGGTAAAGGTCTTTACTCCACCCACAATAACGGCCACCGCCGCTAAGAGAAAGATGGAAAGGCCCATATTGGGATCAATCCCTACATCTAAAGAGACAAGTGCCGCCCCAACACCAGCCAAAAGGGAACCTACTCCAAAGGCAATGATTCTTGTCTTCTCAACATCTATCCCTACCACTTCTGCCAGAAGGGCATTATTAGACAATCCCCTTAATGCCTTCCCAAGTCTTGTTTTCATTAGGAAGATATAAAAGATGGAAAAGAGAATAACAAAGGCTATGGCATCCAAGACCTGAATCCGGGTCAGGATAATTGAACCAAAGTGGTAGGTTTTGCTTACCCGAGGGAAGATGACTTTGGTTTCGTTTCCAAAGAGGAGGGCAATTAGGTTTTGAAGAAAGATATAGACACCAAGAGAGCTAATGATGTAAGTAGCTGGTGCGGCCTCCTTTTTTCTTAAAGGGGAGTAAATAAATACCTCTATCAGGATACCCAATAGAGTTGCTCCGGCCAGGGAGAGAAAAAGGCTTGTTAGAATGTTTGTCTTAAGATTGATAAAGAGGAGATAGAGAAGGTAAGCCCCACTTGTATAAACAATCCCATGTGCAAAATGAAAAATCCCCGTAGCGCTATATATTAACCCAAAGCCCATAGCAACCAATGCGTAAACACATCCCATTACAATACCGTTAGATAGAAGCTGAATTAGCAATTAAACCTCCTATACAAATAAAAATGAGAAGAACTTGCCCAAAGTTTAACTCCAAAAGTCAATAATCTCTTTCTTTTTGGACATCTTAATCGCTCCTAATTATAAAATATAGCATACTTTTAAATTAGTGACTCTACATTTGTAGCAAATTTGTAGCAGACTCTGTTCTTTCTTATAAGGGATACTGTGTCAGTCTGCCCCTAATTCTCTTTTCTTTTTTGAGACACATTTTGAGACATTTTTCACTAAATTGAGACATTTATATTGCTCTATATCTTTTATCGCGTGTGGTTCCTTCAGCTTTTACATAACTTATCTTCTCTAACTTCTTAAAGTCTCTAAATGCGGTTTTTCTTGTAACATTGAACATCTTAGCATATTCCTTATTGGTAAGCGTTCAGGGTGTAATGAAGGAAAAATGGAAAAGTTGGGGAAAAGGGGAAATTATTTATTTATTTCCAGTCTCCGTATATCCAGTTTAAAATCAGCAAAGTTGATTAACAAACCCATCTTTTTATCTACTGCTTTCAGATAGGATCTTACCTGTGCATAATACTTCTGATTTTATTGATTAGTATTTCTCTTTCTTCCTAAAAAAGTATTGACAAGCGTTGAGGGTATATATTATACTATCTGAAAGGGTATCGGCGTTTGAGGTAAATGAAGGTATTTAATAAAGGGAAAAAGGAATTATAATCAAGGATCTTTCGAAAAGATATGAAAGAAACAAAACATAGTGAGTTTAAAAAATCAACCGGTGAGTGGAAAGAAATTGTAGAAACGGTTTCTGCTTTTTCTAACACCGAAGAAGAATTTCGTTTTGATAAGCAAATTTGCAAGAATGCTAAAATACAGCACTGAGAGAATTAACCAGATTAAAAACACTAAACCTATTAATCCCAAAAGGCGTTGGAAGAGCAACCACCTATGTCCTTAAATGATGCGGTGAATTTGCGGTGAAGCAAACTGAATGCAAAATGGTCTTTAAATATTAAAATCCAAAATGTAACTATTCAGCCATTGATTGACACGGATTAGCACAGATAAATAGCAGAAGGCAGAGAGCAGAAGGCAGAGGACAGAAGACAGAGGTCAGAGGCGGGTTGTCCCCCGCTGGCGGGGGTTAGGGGGTGGTTGTCCCCCGCTGGCGGGGGATTAAGGGGGTGGAAATCTCTTCCACTGGCAGAGAATCAAGAAGGATAGAAAATAAAAGTTAGAAGGAGAAACGCTCATGAACCGTTGGTTCACAAATGAAGATGAAAATAGGTTTGATGGTTCAGGTGAAATCAGGCTGAAGCCTGCGGCTGCCAGCCTTCCCGAGTCCCGAACCCCGAGTCCCGAGTCCCGATTTTCAGAAGAACCCTTCAACCTGATTACGGACACGGAAAACGGACACGATTTACGAATTTTCGTAACCGTTCAGGCTATATATCAAAAGTGTAAGAAAGGGGATAAGGAGATAAGAGTGATATGGAGATAAGATAATAGAAATAGATTGAAATTTATAGAAATAGGTAGAAATTGATTGTGGAAA
>JBFLYA010000108.1 GCA_040757115.1 bacterium
TGTCCACAACTTACCCACAATTGCTTGGATAACTCCTTTGGAGTTACCCACACTCTCCACATCACTACCAGTACTAATAATTAATTTTTTAATTTTATTTTCAACCCCCAACCCCCAATCTTGGGGGCTTTAATAAGGAATTAGGATTGTGGCATTCAAAATGACCAACAATATATATTATACGAGGACGATGAAAATGTAGTTTTATGATTCGATGGTTTTATAGTTTAAGAAGATAAGCATGGACGCAGGATACAAGTCTGGAGATACTATACTAATTCACTAATCTCTAATTCACTAATTCGCTATTTTCAGGAGAAGAAATGCTGAAGGTAGAAAATCTTGAGGTTTATTATCATCATATCCATGCCCTTGCAGGGATTTCATTCGAGGTAAATGAGGGAGAGATTGTTGCCCTCTTAGGGGCTAATGGTGCGGGTAAAACAACAACTCTTGCCGCTATCTCAGGATTGGTAAAGATATGTAATGGGGCAATTAGATTTTTAGACCAGGACATTACCCCTTTAAAACCACATCAGATTGTTCAACTTGGAATTACACAGGTGCCTGAAGGAAGAGGGATATTTGAACCATTAACCGTGATGGAAAATCTCCAACTTGGGGGTTGGACAAAAAAGAACTCAAAAAAACAAATAGCCTATGTTTTTGAGATATTTCCACTTCTTTATGAGCGTCGGGCACAAGTCGCCGGCACATTAAGTGGTGGGGAACAACAAATGTTAGCCATTGGCAGGGCTTTGGTTAGCAATCCTAAACTTTTACTCTTAGATGAACCATCTTTAGGATTAGCCCCTAAACTTATCGAGAGGATATTTAAAACAATTGCACGGATTAATCAAGAAGGAACATCTATTCTCCTTGTAGAACAAAATGCTTATATGTCACTTAATATTGCTCATCGCGGGTATATTTTTGAAACAGGGAAAATAATATTGGCGGGGAAAAGTGATGAACTTGTCCAAAATGAATTAGTGAAAAAGGCCTATTTAGGTCATTAACTTAAGCCGATGCCTATCATCCGTGCCATTCTCTCGGCAACCCCCTCTATTATCTCTTCTTTTGTGAGAGAATGACTATTCAGTCGTTCGATGACCTCTGAGATTTTTTCCTGACGAATATCAGGGATGGCAACCATTATCTTTTTTGCTAATTCTTTTGCTTCAACCCTCTCCTGTTGAATTCCTCTTGCCTGAGAAGAAATAGATACTTTATCTGCAAGTGCCGGATCATTCTCTATTCCTTTGGGTTTGACCCCATTTACCTCAGTTACTTTTGGTGTTAATGTAATTGGATTTACTACCATAATTTTATCTCCCCTCCTTTTTTAATCGACATTTATTTAAAAAAACTTTAGTAAAATTTAAAAAAAAATTAACTTTTCTGTAACTATTCAGCATACCAAGCAAGTAGGAAGTAGGAAGTAGGAAAGGGGGAAAATACTTCATACTATTTTACTCTTAATTGATTTGATTAAACCTATAAGCATCCTACTCACTTCTTCAGATATATCCCAAATGGATTGAAAATCTGGCAGATAATTAAGATCTTTAGATAGAATTAGATAATACCTTTCCTACTCTCCTACTTCCTACTTTCAGGGAAATCTCCCCCATTTCACTGACGCATTACCTTAGTTCTTCAAGAGAGCCCTGGCTTATATTATAGGCATTTAACTTATTCTTTATGCCTTGTTTCTTAAAACCTTCTGCAATATTTGCTGGAATAGAAACAGCCGCTTTGCACATCTGTTGCACCAATCCATATTTTTCTTCAGTGGGGAAGTTTTTGGTTATTTCGTATATTCTTATCACTAAATGATGGCTTTTTTGCCATACTACAAGTTGTCTAAAATCATCTAACTTCTCATTCATTTTCTTCCCCTTTCCTACTTCCCTACTCTCCTACTTTCCTACAGGGTGAATAGTTACACTTTTCTTACCATTTCAAATATATCATAGAATTATATAGATGTCAATTCTAAACATAGCCTGGATTATCCAATTAGCGTTACGCCAGTTGGATAATTAACGCTTTGCTTGCTCTAATATCCAGCGTTTGAAAAAGATATCACAAATTATGTATTGGCCATTTTCCTTTTCTATTAGTTCTTTTTCCATTAGTCCCTTGAGTGCCTTTTGAACACTTGAAGGTGCTCCCAGATTATATCTTCTTAAGAAATCAGTTGAGAATACTTCTGCCTTTTCTTGTTGACTTAAACCTGCCAGAACCTGTTTTTGTTTTAGAGTCAAGGTATCCCAAATAGTGGCAAAAAGGGTTGATTCTTTCTTAAGCAATCCCAAAAGAGCCAGAGCAACACTCTTTTCTTCTACTTTTACCTGGTCGCTATATTCATCCCATAAAATATGGCAGAGATATTGAGTATAATAAGGATGGCATTCAGAGATTTCTACAATTTTTTCTATGGTTTTGTCTTCTATCTGAATCTGGCTTCTTTTGAAGTGGTATTTAATAAACGAAATAAGATTACCTTTTTCTATTTTTCCCAATGGGAAGTGCTTGCCACTTTTATAAAAAGGCCTGTTGAGATTGTAAAACATATCAAACATTAGATGGTGTTTACTTCCCATAAAGATGTAACTTACATTTCGATGAGATTGAAATACAGAGCGCATCTTTTTCTCTATTTCATCATCCCCATAATTAGCAATCTCTTGAAATTCATCAAAAACCACCACACCATTCATTCCTCTTCTATCCGCTTCTTTCTTAACCGCGGTGAGTAAATCATCTAATATTGGGCTAATATTGGTAGTTTTATCATATTCAAATTCAACCTCTGGCAGATTATCAGGTCGAATTACTATCTTAGGAAGCAAACGGGGTAATAGTTCTTTTATCCTTTCCATAACTACTTCAATTTTACCCTTAATACTCTGACTTAAAGCTCGAGCATAAACTTCTATAAACTTTTCTTTTGTGATAGCCGGATACAAATCAATATAGGCAATGAGAAAAGGTCTATTCTGAAGATTTCTAATCACTTCCTTAATAAGAGAAGTTTTTCCATATCGTCTGGGAGAGAAAATAATTATATTTTCTCCATTTTCGATATCTTTTACCAGTTCAGCGATTTCATCTTTTCGGTTACAAAAGGCGTTTCCAGAAACCTCTTCTCCATAAATAAAAGGATTCTTCATCTGTTTTACTGCTACGGATACGAATTTGCTTTCTGAGCGTTTTGTGTATTTATTCATTTTTGCATCTTCTGATGACATTTTAGCAGAAATTTTGTCCTATGTCAACAAAAACTTTCAACCTGTATGGTTAGAAATTAGGAGATAATATTTTGGGGACGCTGTCCCCAATCCCCCCGTAGGCGTTAACTTAAGAGACAAAATATAACATGGAATATTCTGGCATACCTTTTAAATCCTTGTTAAGGTAGTAGAGCGTAGGAGAGCAAATATCTTCTATCAGTTTGTAATTCTGTGATAGAACTGTGTAATGTCAGTCGTCAGTGGCGTGGGGGGATTAACCTGACTTTTAGAAGAAATCACGGAAACACAGAAATGATGAAACACGGAAAATTGATTTTTACTCTGTGTTTCTGTCCTTCCGTGTTTCTGTGGTAACAACTCTCATTTTCAAGAGAACGCCCCCCATTTCACTGACCCATTACAACTATACTTCATTTCCTCATAAATTATACTTAATTAGGCAGAGATCTGAAAACAGAAGATAGACTTCTATCTTCTGACCTCTGTTCTCTGTCTATAGTTATAAACTAAAGGAATCACCAGGAACTTTTAAGAAATCACAATAATTGTTAAAATTTTTCTTGACGAATAACAATAAATCTTGTATACTTAAAATAATAAATTTAAAGGAGGTTGTTTAGAATGGGTTTATGGATAGGAAGAGGTCGTAAGGCGCGAAGATGCTATGGATTTGATGAAATCGCTATAGCACCTGGCGTTGTAACTATTGACCCGGATGATGTTGATATTCATTTTAGATTAGGAAATTTAAAATTTGAGATTCCGATTATTGCCGCGGCAATGGATGGAGTTGTAGATGTAGAATTTGCTATTGAAATGAGTAAATTAGGTGGTTTGGCAGTTTTAAACTTAGAAGGTATTCAAACTCGATATGGGAATCCGAAAAGTGTTATTGATAAAATTGTCTCTGTCCCTCCAGAAGAAGCAACTAATATCCTTCAACAGATATATGAAGAACCTATTAAAGAAGAGTTGATTGAAAAGAGGATAAAAGAAATTAAATCGGCAAACGCTATCGCCGCCGTGTCCTCAATTCCACAACGAGCAGAAAGATTCGCTCAAATTGCTCAAGATGCAGGAGCAGATATATTTGTTGTTCAATCAACTGTAACCACAGCAAAATATATCTCAAAAGATAAACCTTTTTTAAACTTTAAAGAATTAAAAAAGAAATTATCCATTCCATTAATCGTGGGTAATTGTGTTACTTACGAAGCCAGTCTTGAGATTCTGAGAACAGGCATTGATGGTTTATTAGTTGGAGTAGGCCCTGGAACCGCCTGCACAACTCGTGGAGTATTAGGCATAGGAGTTCCCCAGGTTAGTGCCACGGTTGATTGTGCCGCGGCAAGAGATTTCTATTATAAACAAACAGGAAGATATATTCCGATTATCACTGATGGGGGGATGTCGGTAGGTGGGGATGTATGTAAGGCATTTGCGGCTGGTGCAGATGCGGTAATGATTGGCTCATCATTTGCTAAGGCTAAAGAATCACCTGGAAAAGGCTACCATTGGGGAATGGCAATGCCTCACCGTAATCTACCACGAGGCACTCGAATTTATGTCGGGACTGCCTCGAAATTAGAAGAAATACTCTACGGGCCTGCTCATTTAGATGATGGCTCACAAAATCTCGTCGGCGCTCTTAGAACCGCAATGGGTATGTGTGGAGCGAAAAATATAAGAGAAATGCAGTTGGTCGAATTGATTATCGCCCCGGCAATCAAAACCGAAGGTAAAATATTCCAAAAAGCCCAAAGAATAGGAATGGGAAAATAAGAGAGAAAGTTTATATAGCAGTTATTAGTCAAAATTTTATTCAGGGTGGATAAGTAAAAAATCCCAAATCCCAAGCACCAAATCCCAAATAAGCACCAAATTCCACATACCAAAAAGCGAATTAGAGATTAGTGAATTAGAGATTAGATTTTACTAATTCGCTAATTCGCTTAATTCACTAATTCACTAAATGGAATTTGTGATTTGGAATTTCATAGCCATATCTGGGTCAAATTCCGATTAATAAGTGCTATAGTAGATAGTTTATAGTTGATGATAGATAGTATAGCAACTATCAACTAATTTTCAGAAGGACATTTATACCGATAAGGTTCGGTACAAGGGAGGGAAAATATGACAACTTACTTAATTACTGGGGGGGCAGGTTTTATTGGCTCAAATATTGCTGCCAGATTAATTAAAGAAGACGGAAGTAAGGTTAAAATCTTAGATAATTTTTCTACTGGTAAGATGGAAAACATTAACCAGTTTTTAGACAAAATAGAAGTAATTGAAGGAGATATAACCAACTTAAAAACAGTCAAAAAGGCGTTAGAAGGGGTAAATTACTGCTTTCATCAAGCCGCATTACCATCAGTCGAGCGTTCTGTTAAAGACCCGTTTACCTCAAATGAGGTAAATATTACAGGCACTTTAAATGTTTTAATTGCGGCAAGAGATGCAGGCGTTCAACGAGTAATTTACGCCTCATCCTCATCTGTTTATGGAGATACACCTGTTTTACCTAAACGGGAAGATATGAAGCCTTCTCCACTTTCTCCTTATGCCGTAACAAAACTTACCGCAGAAGAATACTGCCAGTTATTTTATTCCATCTATGGATTAGAAACTATTTCCTTAAGATACTTTAATGTCTTTGGTCCTAATCAAGACCCAACATCTCCTTATGCCGCGGTTATATCAAAGTTTGTGACAGCAATGCTGACAGGAAAAGAGGTTTTAATTTATGGCGATGGAGGGCAATCAAGAGATTTTACCTATATCGATAATGTCGTTTCTGCTAATGTCTTAGCCACTAAGACGACTGAAGGACTTGGCGAAATATTTAATATTGCCTGTGGACAAAGGGTGACGGTTAATGAATTAGCCAGACATATCGCCAGAATACTCAATGTCGAGATTAAACCACAACATGTTGACCCAAGACCTGGAGATGTTAGACATTCTCTGGCTGATATATCAAAGGCACAGGCTTTTCTCGAATATGAACCTGAAGTTGGCTTTGAAGAAGGCTTACGCTTGACAATAGAATGGTATAAAAATAGGGTTTAGGAATAAGTTATGGCGAAACGCAGAAATAAAGGGACTCGGGACTCGGGACTCGGGACTCGGGAATAAAAGAATCCCCTAACCCCGAAATCCAAATCCCGAACCCCGATTTTCAGGGGAGAAGGCTCATGAACCGTGGATTCACAACAGGAGAATGAAAATAGGGAAAAAAACAGGTGGAGGAAAGATTTTCTCTCTACTATCTACTTTCTACTCTCTACTTCCTATTTTTAGGAGAAATAAGTCATTTAACTATTTTCTTGAAAAATATGAGGGGTGAAATAAAAATTAATAAAAACAAAGCCGTTTTCCTGGACCGCGATGGTGTGATTAATAAAAAAATAATTGGCGATTATGTAAAATGCTGGGAGGAATTTGAATTTCTACCAGGTGTTAAACAAGCAATAAAATTGTTGAATCAATCTCAATTTAAGGTGATTGTAGTTACCAACCAGGCATGTATTGGTAAAGGAATCATCAAAGAAGAACAACTACAACAAATTCATCAACAGATGCTCAATGAACTAAAGGATTATGGCTCTTCTATAGACGCAATTTATTACTGCCCACATCTTACTGAAGATAATTGTAATTGTAGAAAACCCAAACATGGAATGTTAGAATTGGCAGATAGAGACTTTCAGATAGATTTTAAAAACTCATGGTTGATTGGAGATGAAGATAAAGATATAGAAGCAGGCAAAAGGGTAGGTTGTAAAACTTGCTATGTAACTCATGAGAAAGGATTACTTCAAATCGTAAAAGAGATTATAGGAGAGAGAAGTTAAAAGGAGGACAGAGGGAAATGAACTTATGGGAATCATTAGCCCTGGTAGGCACAGCGGCGACAATATTAGGGGTATTTTTGACTGTCTATGGGGTAGTGAATAATAAAACACTAAAGAATGAAACCAAATTAACACGAGAAACAATAGAAGAAGAGGGTAAGTTGACACGAGAGATGATTAAAGAAACTACTGAATATTTAGGTAGGCTAATTGTGGCTGACGGAGATAGAACCCGTCTGGCTATGAGTAAGTAGAAAAGTTATCATACAGCAAATATAGAGAGAAGAAAGGTTATCTTTCTTTGAACCTGAAATTTGAAATTTATTCGGGATTTGGTGTCTGGAATTTGGAATTTCTGGGTGAATACCACCATCCGTCCAGTTAAAGATGTAGGTAAAGATTAGAAAAGGAGGATACAGGGAAATGAACTTATGGGAATCATTAGCCCTGGTAGGCACAGCGGCGACAATATTAGGGGTATTTTTGACTGTCTATGGGGTAGTGAATAATAAAACACTAAAGCATGAAACCAAATTAACACGAGAAACAATAGAAGAAGAGGGTAAGTTGACACGAGAGATGATTAAAGAAACTACTGAATATTTAAGCAGGTTGAGTAAAGAAACTACTGAATATTTAAGCAGGTTGAGTAAAGAAACTACTGAATATTTAGGTAGGCTAATTGTGGCTGACGGAGATAGAACCCGTCTGACTATGAGTAAGTAGAAAAGTTATCATACAGCAAATATAGAGAGAAGAAAGGTTATCTTTCTTTGAACCTGGAATTGTAACCGTTCAGGGGGTAATTTACCGCAGAGACGCAGAGGAACAGAGAAGATATGGAAATAAATCAGATAACAGAAAAGATTATTGGTGCAGCCATTGAAATACTTATGATCTGCTTGCCGAATGTTCAGCCGGCAAGCCAGATTTGTTAATCCATCCCTGATTTTCATCAGGGCAAGTTTAATGTTGTTGTACTCAAGAGCTTGCACTGATGAAAATCAGGGATGTTAAGCGTATCGTAAATAAATTTTAATTTTTTCTCTGCGTCTCTGTGTCTCTGCGGTGAACGGTTACCTGAAATTTGAAATTTATTCGGGATTTGGTGCCTGGAATTTGGAATTTCTGCGTGAATACCACCATCCGTCCAGTTAAAGATGTAGGTAAAGATTAGAAAAGGAGGATAGGGAAATGAACTTATGGGAATCATTAGCCCTGGTAGGCACAGCGGCGACAATATTAGGGGTATTTTTGACTGTCTATGGGGTAGTGAATAATAAAACACTAAAGCATGAAACCAAATTAACACGAGAAACAATAGAAGAAGAGAGTAAGTTGACACGAGAGATGATTAAAGAAACTACTGAATATTTAGCTAAATATTTAGGTGATCTAATTGTGGCCGACGGGGGTAGAACTCGTTTAGCTATGAGCAAGTAGAAAAGTTATCATCCAGAGAGAAGAAAGATTATCTCGATGAATTCTCTATTGGCAAATTCCAAAGGTAGAATCAAAAGTCTTTGACTACAAAGAGAGGAGAAAATTCAATGAAGATTTGTATGATTGGCACCGGCTATGTGGGGTTAGTTACTGGCACTTGCTTTGCAGACTTAGGAAACAATGTTATTTGTGTAGATAATAATGAAGAAAAGATTAATATCTTAAAAAGTGGTGGAGTGCCTATTTATGAACCAGGGTTAAATGAAATGGTAGAAAGAAATGTTAAGAAAAATAGACTTTCATTCACCACTTCAATCGTTGAAGGGGTTGAGGTATCAGATATTATCTTCATTGCGGTAAGCACACCACCTTTACCTGATGGAGAGGCAGACCTATCTTTTGTTGAAAATGTATCTAAAGAAATTGCTCAAACAATGAAAAGTTATAAATTAATCGTGGAAAAAAGCACTGTTCCGGTGCAAACAGGCGAATGGGTTAAACGCACGGTCAAATTAAATAATAAGCATCAGGTTGAATTTGATGTTGCCTCAAATCCTGAGTTTTTACGAGAAGGCTCGGCGGTATATGACATTATGCAGCCAGACCGAATAGTTATTGGCGTAGAATCTGAACGGGCAGAAAAACTCTTAAAGGAACTTTATGCCCCATTTAATGCCCCAATTGTTGTTACAGATATCAAAAGTGCTGAATTAATTAAACACGCCTCTAATTCCTTCTTAGCCCTCAAAATCTCATTTATTAATGCCGTGGCAAATATATGCGAACTCTCCGGAGCAGATGTTCTAAAGGTTGCCGAAGGAATGGGTTATGATGAACGGATAGGAAGAAGTTTCTTAAATGCTGGTCTTGGTTTTGGTGGCTCATGTTTTCCAAAAGACCTCTCTGCTTTTATCCGCCTCGCTCACAAACTTGGCTATGATTTTCAACTCCTGAAAGAGGTTGAGAATATAAACAGAGAACAACGAAAACTTATTGTGACAAAGATAAAAAACGCTGTCTGGATATTAAAGGATAAAAAGATAGGTATTTTAGGACTGGCTTTTAAACCTAATACAGATGATATGCGCTCTGCCCCTTCGGTTGAGGTAATTGAAATGTTACAAGGTCAAGGGGCATTTATCAAGGCATTTGACCCGGTGGCTATGGAGAAGGCAAAACCATTGTTAAAAAATGTTACTTTCTGCAAAGACTCTTACGAAGTCGCTGAAGAAAGTGATTGCCTGGTAATTATGA
The DNA here is from genome assembly GCA_040757115.1 of bacterium. NCBI lineage: Bacteria > bacterium. The sequence goes on from JBFLYA010000108.1 coordinate 9,818, forward strand.
CCGAATGGAATGAATTTAAAGAATTAGACTTAATTAAAATTAAGGAGAAAATGTCTAACCCGGTCATTATTGATGGAAGAAACATCTACGACCCGGCGAAAATGAAAGAATTAGGATTTGTGTATCATGGTATTGGGAGATAATAAGGTTCTGCAAAATAGGATTTGGGGGAGACAACAAATAAATATCAAATATCAAATATTAAATATCAAATATAAATATCAAAATGCAAAATTACAAATCAAATTCCAAAAAGGACTTCAAGTATTTTAATGCTGAAATGTAGTAGATAGTAGATAGTTTATAGTAGATAGTTTATAGTAGATAGTTTATAGTAGATAGTTTATAGTAGATAGTTTATAGTTGAAGGACTATAAACCATAAACTATAAACCATAAACTATAAACTATACACTATAAACTATACACTATAAACCCTAAACTATAAACGAGTTTTGCATTTTGCTCTTTGGAGGAAATTGATAAAAATAAAGGCTTTAAATACCCGCTTAAAAACTACAGTTTCCTGGTTTTGCAGAACTCTAATTGGGAGATAAAGAAAAAAAACTATTTACCCAATAAAATCATTTTCTGTGGCTGAACGATTACAAAAAGGTTAATGGTGATGATTGAAGGAATTAAAATTATTAAATTAATACCTCATGTAGATGAGCGAGGATTTTTAATGGAAATTCTGCGTAAAGATGCCCCACATTTTAAGCAATTTGGGCAAATCTATCTGACTACCTGTAATCCTGGTGTTATCAAAGCCTGGCATTCACATAAAAAACAGACGGATAACCTCTTTTTAGTTAAAGGAAGTCTTAAACTTGGTCTATACGATGGCCGAACTGACTCGCCAACATATAAACAGACCGGGACAATTATCATCACTGAATTAAATCGTCAATTAGTGCAAATTCCACCTTTTATCTGGCACGGATTTTTGGCATTAGGGAATGAACCCGCTTATGTCCTTAATATTCCAACAGAATTATACAATTATGATGAGCCAGATGAAATGAGGGTTGACCCGTTTGATAATGATTTTAATTTTGATTGGAAGGTAAAATCAGGATGAGAATTTTAATTACTGGTGGTGCTGGATTTTTAGGTTCACATTTATGTGATTATCTACTCAATATAGGACATGAGGTTATCGCTATGGATAATCTCATCACCGGCAACATAGATAATATCAGCCATATCCGGAGTGAGAAATTTCAATTTTATAGACATGATGTCACAGAATTTATTTATGTAGATGGGCATTTAGACTTTATTCTTCATTTTGCCTCCCCTGCCAGTCCAATGGATTATGTAAAATATCCGATTCAAACATTGAAAGTAGGTGCGTTAGGAACGCATAAAACATTAGGATTAGCCAAATACAAAAAAGCCTCTTATTTACTTGCCTCGACATCAGAGGTCTATGGTGACCCATTAATTAGTCCGCAACCAGAAGATTACTGGGGTAATGTTAATCCTATTGGACCACGGGGGGTATATGATGAAGCAAAACGATTTGCCGAGGCATTGGTTATGGCATATCATTCCATTCACGGCATAGAGACCCGTATTGCCAGAATATTCAACACTTATGGTGAACGAATGCGATTAGAGGATGGACGAGTAGTGCCAGCATTTATCCCGCAAGCATTAAAAAATGAACCAATAACAGTCTTTGGTGATGGAAGTCAAACTCGAAGCTTTTGTTATGTCGCTGACCTGGTTGAAGGAATTTATAAGTTGATGTGTTCAAATTGTCATACTCCAGTTAATCTTGGCAATCCACAGGAAATGACGATTTTAGAATTCGCACAAAAGATAATTGAAATTACCAACAGTAAAAGTGAGATAATTTATAAACCATTACCTACCGATGACCCGAAACAACGAAGACCGGATATTACTAAGGCTAAAACATTACTCGGTTGGGAACCAAAGATAAATTTTGACGAAGGAATGATAAAAACTATTAATTGGTTCAAAAAACGGTTAAGTGTCTAATAAAAACAGGTGAAAAAATGGATAGTGTCCTATCATAGCTAATTTACCATCACGGTTTTCTTTAGGGCATTTGAAAAAGGCAGACCCTCTGTCTCATCCAGCCCAAACATAATATTCATATTTTGAACAGCCTGTCCAGCCGCCCCCTTAATAATGTTATCTATACACCCCATTACTATGTAAGTACTTGTTCTTTCATCAACTTGAATACCAATATCACAAAAATTAGTCCCTTCTACATTCTGGATTTCTGGATATTCTCCTTGCTTGCAAATTCTAATAAATGGTTTATCTTTATAAAATTCTTGATATTTTTCAACGAGAGATTCAAATGTCATCCTTTTCTGTAGTTTAATATAAGTTGTTGTAAGCATTCCATATTTAAAACTGGCTACATGTGGAGCAAAAAGAACTTTAACTTTATCCTGGATTAAATCTCCTAATTCTTGCTCTATCTCTGGTATATGAGGATGGATACCTATTTTATAGGGTTTAATATTTCCTTCGACTTCGATAGCTAAATTCCGGTCATTTGGCTTTCTCCCGGCACCAGAAACACCGCATATTGCCTCAATAATAATTATTTCCTTTTTCTCTATGAGTTTATTAATAAATAAAGGGGCTACTGAAAGAATAGTGCAGGTTGGATAACAGCCTGGATTTGCTATAAAAAATGCATCTTTTATCTTTTGAGAGTATATCTCGGGTAATCCATAGACTGCTTCATTAAGAAGTTGTCTATTATTTTGCTTGAAACCATACCACTTATATAAATCAGCATCTTTCAATCTAAAATTTGCACTTAAATCAATAAATTTAATATTTGATTTTGTCTTTTGTGCTTTTTTAACTAAATTTGATGTTTCTGTTAAAAATTCACCGTGAGGTTTTGAAAGAAATACCACATCGCACTTTTCTATTACTTTATCCGCATTGTATTCACTACTTTTTAGCTCGAAAATACCTTCTAAAAATTTATGAATATCACTTATTTTTTCTCCTCCTTTGGTTTCTGATACTAATAAAGTTATAGTTGCATACTTATGGTTAGCTAATAACTTTAATAATACACCAGAGGATATACTGGCGGCACCTATTATTCCAATCCTGATTTTCTCTTTGTTTTTTTTCATAACTATTTTTCTTTCTAATATTTTCTGAAGTGAAGCACCAGACAATGGTTGTTTCACTTCACCTGGGTAAATAATTACAATAATATTATATTATAATTATATATTTTTTGTCAAGTCTTTTAAAAAAGAGGCAGAAGTTCTCGGTGAATTTTTAGAGACTGAATTTACCTATGTTTAGGAGAGATAGAAAAAATTTTTTCGTAAACATTTTGAGAGAAAAATAAGGAATAATGAGCCTCTATCTAATTTTTCACCGAGAATTCTTGCGGTTCAACAGCAATTCTCGGTGAAAATAAGAAATGGGTATTTATGAGGGTTTTTCGGGATTATGAAATATATTTTTCGTAAAGATTTTTGTTTTTTGAAAAAAAGATATAGACTTTTTATCTTAAATGTGGTAT